>JANMVO010000437.1:0-6754 GCA_031392805.1 Rhodoferax sp.
CCATGCCTATCCGGTTGACACCCAAGGGTACTACCCGTAGTGGCTACAGGTTCGGGGCAGCCGAGTGATGCCAAAGCCCGGTGTACAGGTCGTCGTAAGTTGGCCCTGCGACACGAGTCCCGATTCCGAGTACCGAAGCGAATGCTGTCATCGGATAGAAGCGCCGGTTGAATCGGAAAACGAACTCGTTGAGATAGGCCGGCAGGTGCTGCGCACTCACGCCGTGGTGCGTACCGAGCAGCCACGCCTTCATGTTGGAGAAGACGAGGTGAATCATCGGCAGCGCCTTCTCAGCCTTTTCTGGGTCACCGTCGAGCACAACAGATTCGTGGCCGTAACCCATGGCGGCCAAGTTGTCATACCCGTGCCAGCCGTCGGTGGTAACGAGGCTTTGTGGCTCGATGTTCTCAGTAACGAAGGCCTCCAAAGATCGCTGGCTGCGGTCGTCCAGTACCTGCAGGCGCAAACGCCCGGCGTAGATAGCGCGACGGCCGCGCTTGCCCTGCTTCTGGCGAACCTCGACAGCGCCGACAACGTACATCTTGTGGTGAACGCCTCGCCCTTCGCCTCGCGTCTTGCCGCCGACGAGCGTCTCATCCAACTCGACCGGCCACTGTGCGCCAATACGGTCCCGCTCGGGGCGGACCATGCCGGCACGCAGTTTGTGCAGCAGCTGGAACGCCGTTTCATAGCGACGCAATCCAAGCTGCCGCTGGAATTGCAGCGCCGACATGCCCGGCGTCTGTGTCGTCACGAGGTATGCGCCCCAGAACCAAACCTGCAGCGGCGTTCGGGTCCTGTGCATAACGGTCCCCGCAGTGAGGTACGTGTTTCGCAGGCAGTAGCGGCATCGCAGAACTGTCGGCCGATTCTCGAACCGATACGCCTCGCCAGCGGCATCGCATCTGGGGCACACAAAACCATCAGGCCAGCGGACTCGCTCCAAATAATTGCCGCAGGCTCGCTCGTTGAGGAACATCCGCTGAAAATCCAAAAGGGTCGTCGGGAAAGTACTGACCATCCCCGAACACTACCCATGGTGTCCTTGGGTGTCAACCGGATAGGCATGCGTCATTCCAAGCGGTATTTATACCGATCTGGGCGCCAAGGGCTTGCGCGACTTGCTGTTTACACAAACCCGGATTGAAGGCATGTTCTGCTTTGAAAACCGCAAGACGATTTTTGAAGGCGTGGACAGCCGTTTCAAGTTCGTGGTGCTGACCTTTGAAAAATCGGCAATCCCACGCCTGCAACAAACCGGCGAAGCCAACGCCAGCGCGCCGCCCGATGACCTGCTGGCCCCGCAGGCGGTCGAAGAAGCCAACGGCGGCGGCACCCAGCGTTTTCCTGCGGCCTTCATGCGGCACGATGTGGCGGAACTCACTCGTTTCCCTGATGAGGGTGCGCTGTGGCTGAACGTGGAACTTATCAAGCGTTTAGCGCCTGATAGCTATTCGATCATGGAATTCAAGTCCCAGCTTGATATTCACATTGCAGAAAAGATGCTCAAGTTTCCTCTGTTGGGGGAACAACGACCGGGCGAATGGAATTTGAGGCTTTGCCAGGAATTCAATATGACAACGGACAGCCACCTGTTCAAAACCGAACCGGGGCCGGGGCGGCTGCCGCTGTGGGAAGGCAAGCAGTTTCACCAGTTTGACGCCAACTTTGCCAAGCCGCGCTACTGGCTGGACGAGAAGGCGGCACGCGCCGAGCTGATCTCGCCGCGCATCAAGGCAGTGCGGCGCGAACTGGTCAAACTTGGAATTAACGATGAGCCTGACCCCGGCTGCATTCAACTGAACTACGACAGCTATCGCATGGCATTCAGGGATGTCGCCGCCAGCACGAATGAACGAACCGTCATTGCCACCGTCTTGCCGCCCAAACGCTTTTGCCCGCACACGGTGAGCCTTGAGCAGGTGTATTACGACGTGGTGACCGTGCAAGGGCATTCGAGCAAGCCCAGCCTTCAACCCGCCGAACGCCTGTATATCACCAGCATCTTTAACAGCCATGTCGTTGACTCGTTCATTCGCCAGAGCGTGACGGCCCATGTGTCGTTCTTCTTTGTCTATAACATTCCCGTGCCGCGTCTTTCGGCCAGCGACCCGCGTTTTAGGCTCATCGTTAATCGCGCCGCCCACCTCACCTGCACCACGCCCGAATTCGACGACCTCGCCCAAGCCGTCAGCCTGAAAAGTCACCAGGACGGCGCCACCGACCCCGCCGAACGCGCCCGCCTGCGCGCCGAGCTCGATGGCCTGGTGGCGCATCTCTACGGCCTGACAGAAACCGAATTCGCCCACATCCTCAGCACCTTCCCGCTCGTTTCTACTGCGGTCAAGGTGGATGCGCTTAACGCCTATCGCCGTGTGGCGAGTGGATTGGTGAAGTAAGAAAAACACAAAAAATGAACCACTTTGGTATAATGTTTAATGAAAATCACCTTCTCCCGCGCTGAAGTTGAGTCGCTTTGCAAACAGGCGAAATTGGCAACCAAAAAATTGGGGGCGCTATCTGCGAAAAAATTGCAGCGTCGGTTATCCGAGCTTTTTAACGCAGAGCACGTGGGTGTGTTGGTGGCAGGCAGGCCACATTCGCTCATCAATGACAAAAAGGGATGTTATGCAGTTGATTTACACGGGGGTGATCGACTGGTTTTCAAACCCACAACCCAGCCACCGCCCGTAAAACCAGATGGTTCCATTGACTGGCATCAAGTGAGCGCCATCACCATTGTTGAACTTGGGGATTACCATGATTAATGAAAACACCACCGCCATGACCTACGAAACGCTGGCAGACTTTGCGCCAGACTGGACAGTCACGCCGGGTGACACGATTGCCGATTTACTGGAAGAGCGCGGCTGGACGCAATCAGAATTCGCCCAACGACTGGGATGTACGGCAAAGCACGTTAACCAATTGCTCAAAGGCGCGGCTTCGATCACGCAAGATACAGCCCTCGGATTAGAAAAGGTTCTGGGAAGCACTGCCCGGTTCTGGATGGGGCTTGAGGCGCAGTACCGCGAACAATCGGCTCGCAAAGGCGAGCTTGATGCACTGCAAGCGGATGTCGCTTGGCTCAAGGAAATACCTCTGAAAGATATGCTCCGGTTTGGCTGGGTGCAAAAAATCGAGAGCAAAGTACTGCAAGTCCGTGAGTGCCTGAAGTATTTTTCCGTCTCCAGCGTGGAGGCTTGGCGCAGACAGTATCAGCAACCCGTGGCGGCCTATCGCGCCAGCGGCAAGCTGACCAAAACACCTGCGGCAGTTTCAACTTGGTTGCGCCAAGGAGAGCGCCTGGCTGAAGGCATTCGCTGTGAACCGTTTGACAGAGAAAAATTCAATGCAGCCCTGCATAGTATTCGGGCATTAACATGCGAGCGGGAACCGAAGTCGTTTTTGCCCAAGCTGCAATCTTTGTGCGCCGAGGCTGGGGTTGCCGTGGTGGTTGCACCCGCCCCGGAGGGTTGCCCCGTCAGTGGGGCAACCAAGTGGCTTGCACCAGACAAAGCCTTGATTATTCTAAGTGTGCGTGGCAAAAGCGATGACAAGCTGTGGTTTACTTTTTTCCACGAAGCCGCACATTTGCTCAAACATGGCAAATCACTTATTTTTTTGGATATTCTGGGTGAGGCTGGATTAAATCCGAAAGAAGAGGCTGAGGCGGATGCGTTTGCGTGTGATTTTTTATTGCCTGCGGGTCAGTATCAAAAATTTGTGACTTCCCATAAAGGAAGCCAACTCAATACACAAACGGTTTTGGATTTTGCCAAAGTGCAAGGTATAGCGCCTGGAATTGTGGTGGGGCGTTTGCAGTTTGAAAAATTGCTTCCCTATACCCATCTCAACGCATTGAAAACCAAATACGAATGGCAGCATGAGAAAAAATAGCGCCCGCAGGTGCCATTTTCTAAATCGCTAAAACCCGGCCAATCAAGCCGTACCCGCCTTGACCTTCAGCCGCCACGCGTGCAGAAGCGGCTCGGTGTAGCCGCTGGGTCGCCCAAGGGGTGCTGGTGGCCTTGCCGGCGGCATCGCGCCAGATGGCGAGCTACACAAAGCCGGAGCTGCTGGCCGGGCCGGGCAATTCATTATCTTTGAGCCTGGATAATGAAACTGAAAAAACAAAAAAACTGTTTTAAATCATTGACTTATGTTGGTCGTCATTATCCGGAGAGGTGTTTGTTGCGGGTAAACCCTTGGGCTTGGCACCCAAAAGCAGAGACAGCCACTGCCGGGAGCGAGCGGGCGCTGAAGCCACCCAGACAAATGGCATTTTCATTATCCAAGCGCCCTGGATAATGAAATTGAAAATGACGAAATTCCTTTATTTATCAACAACTTGTCGGATTCTTCATTATCCGAACGGGTGTTTTTCGCGTGTTGAGTTGGCATCAAACCCGTAATGGCTTGGCTGTGACTGGCGTGGGAAACCAAGACCTGTTGGCATTGCCCATGACGGCATTTTTTGCCTCTCGCCAATGTACGGGTGCCGCCATCCGCGCCGCGCTGGACTGGGCTTTGCAGCAGGCGCGGGCGAAGAACGTGGTGATCAGTGGCTTTCACTCGCCACTGGAGCAATCGGTATTAAAAGTTTTAATTCAGGCCCGTAGCCCGGCGGTGGCTGTACTGGCGCGCCCGGTCGAGGATGCCAAGTTGCAGCCCGCTTGGGCTGAGCCACTGGCGCTGGAGCACCTGACCGTAGTGAGTTCGGCAAAAGCGACCACCCGATTGACGGGCGAGGTCGCCACAGCGCGAAACCGTCTTGTCGCCCAACTGGCCACCGACATCGTGGTGGCCCACGCCAATCCAGGAGGAACGCTGGCCAGTTTGTTGGCCCAATGGCAACTGGACGGGCAAGAACGCGTCAAGATTTTGGCTTGACGCGAAGAAAGCTGTATGGGCAAGGGCGCCGTTCAGGATTTTCAGGAATAAAAGGCTGTAGCCCTTTTAATATATACACAGTTAGCTATGTACTATATAGCACTCTGCTTCTGCTCAAGCTTGCTCGCTGGTTTGGCAAGCATCCTGATGGGGGCTGGTTTAGGCCGCAACTTATTGGCTGCCTTGGCGCCGATGCCAAACGGCAAGCCAACACCCATGGTTCCAAAGGGACCGGAATTGAGCCGGTGACCCGGCTGAAAGCCAGGGATGGTCTGATGGCCGGAATTGAGGATCTCCTGGCCGTGGACCACGAGGATGGTGTCGCGGCTGATGAAGTCCCGAATCTCCCGGCACAGGCGCAAGGGATGAATCGGGGTCTGTAATTTCCTAAACAATTGAAACGGAACTCGCTGCGAAGCGTTTCTGAATTCGGTTTTGGATATTTTTAAATCAGGCCTTTGCCAGGCCTTTGCCAGGCCGTTGGAGGCCCCCCTTCGAGCGATGGGCGAGGCTGAAGCGACACAGAAAGAACGTATTTATCACGGCCCAACGAACCCAACTTTGACGACGCCAGCAACCCGCTGCACGAAGCCTGTGCCTGCCTGCCTAGCCATGGCCTTGACGGGGCTGGCGAGGCCCTGCGAATCCTGTCTTCGTCGGCGCTCCTGCTCTCCCTTTTGATATGGCGCCGGAATGAGAAGCGGCGAACACGAGTGCGAAGATTGAGTGACGTACCGCAGCGCAGCGTTGCAATCGACGGTTTACGGGATCAGGCATTTTGCTATTAAAACAATATCTAACTATTGAGATAATACAAGGGCTACAGGCCTATTTTATGGATAACTCAATGACAAACTCACCCCGAAAAGCCGCCTGCTCGCTCTTGCGCGCATACCCCAACGGGTTGGCGGCAACGCGGCATCCTCCAGCCGTGTAATCGCTGGGCGCGTGCAAGTGCCCATGCAGCCACAGTTGCGCCAAGGGCAGTAAATCATCCAGCGCATTGCAAAAACCGGCCGTGCCGGGTGTCATGCCGTAACGCGGGTCGGCACTGCGCAGGCTGGGGGCGAAGTGAGTCACCGCTACGGTGGTGCCATCAAACGGTTCATTCAAGGCAGCGCGCAGCCACGTCTGGCACACCAGCGCCTGGTCGCGTACCTGTACCGCCAGCATCGGCTCGCCATGGCGCGTGATCAGGGCTTTCTTGAGGTAGTAGTTGGCGGCGCGAAAGGCCTTGTCGCGCGCCTTGAGTTGCTGCGCCAGGGCGTTGGCCGAAGTGGTCGACGCGCTGCTGGTGGCGGACAGGACGCCGCTCGGACCCAGCGCGTCAAAGTCGCTCCACAGCGTGGTGCCGACGAAGCGTACCGGGGGTGCCTTGCTGCCCAGCAGGTCGCGCAGGGTGACGACTTCGCGCTCCAGCCAGGTGATGCCCAGGCGTTCGCAGGTGTGGCGCAGTCGCTCATGCGTGGCGTCAAAGTCCAGCAGGTCGTACTCATGGTTGCCGGGCACAAAGAGCACCGGTGTGGGCCAGCCATTGTTTGGCGAAAAGCGGCCCAGGCCGAAATCGCCATCGGTGAGCAGCGAGCCGGTCTGGTAGGAGCCAACATCTCCCGCCAGCACCAACACGTCGGCACCCGCAGCAGGGGTTGGCACATAGTGGGGATGCACCTCCAGGTGCAGATCGGAGAGCAGTTGGATGTTCATCAATCAGAGCTTGACCCCGGCGCCTTTGACCACCGGTGCCAGCGTGGCCACTTGCTCTTTGACGTAGCTGGTGAACCTGGCCGGGCTGCCGGGGTTGACCGTGATCCCGAGGTCGAGCATTTTCTTCCTGGTGTCGGCCTGCGCCAGAATTTCGTTG
>JANMVO010000539.1:0-4626 GCA_031392805.1 Rhodoferax sp.
GTGCGCATGTAGCAAAAATTGTCTTTGACAAACAGGTCTTGCCCTTCCACCAACTCAATACCCATTTGCTGCGCCAAAAACGCGTGTTCAAAATAAGCGCTGTTGTGCATGCCGGGTGTCAGCACCACCACGGTGGGCTCGGCGGTGGTGGCCGGGCTGCTGGCGCGCAGGGTCTCCAGCAACAAGTCCGGGTAGTGCGCAATCGGGGCCACGCGGTGGGCGTTGAACAGCTCGGGAAACAGGCGCATCATCATCTTGCGGTCTTCCAGCATGTAGGAGACGCCGCTGGGCACGCGCAGGTTGTCTTCCAGCACGTAGTACTCGCCCTCGCCTTTGGCATTGGCCGCGCGCACGATGTCGATGCCCGAAATATGCGAGTAAATCTGGTTGGGCACGTCCACGCCCATCATCTCGGGGCGGAACTGGTCGTTGTCCTCAATCTGCTCGCGCGGCACAATGCCGGCCTTGATGATCTCCTGGCCGTGGTAGACGTCATGGATGAAGCGGTTGAGCGCCGAGACGCGCTGCACCAGGCCTTTTTCCAGGCTCGCCCACTCATGCGCGGGAATCACGCGCGGAATCAAATCGAACGGGATCAGCCGCTCGGTGCCTGCGCCGTCCTGGTCTTTTTCGCCGTAGACCGCAAAGGTGATGCCCACACGCCGAAAAATCAGCTCCGCCTCTTCGCGCCGCCTGGCCATCATGTCGCCCGGCTGGCGCGCCAGCCATTCGTCGTAGATTTTGTAGTGGTCCCTGATCTGCGCCCCGTGAGTGAAAAACTCGTAGGGCAGTTTGGTGTACATCTCGTCGAATTTCTGCATAAACATCAATCTCCTGCAAATCGCCTGCTTATCTCCCACATATCGCCCACATATCGCCCACGTATCTCCTGCATGGAGGATAGCAAGTTATGCGCCAGAGGCTATTGGGGCTATTGGCAACTGCACTATGGCACGCGGTGGTGCCAATAGCGCAAGGCCTCCAGTCGCTGGCATTTGACATCCAGCGGCTGGGCTGAACTCCAGGTGGCAGCACCGCAATGCGCCGAGTCAACCACCTTGATTTTTCGCGCTTCGTAGCGATCCATCACCACGGGAGCCGGATGCCCGAAGCGGTTGCGGTAGCCCGCCTGCACCAGTGCAATTTGCGGCTGCACCGCATCCAGAAACGCCTCGCTGCTGGACGTCTTGCTGCCGTGGTGGGGGACCAGCAGGACGTCGGTTTTAAGGCTGATGCCATTGGCCACCAGCGCCGCTTCCTGCGGCTGCTCAATATCGCCCGCCAGCAGGGCCGAATGCCTGCTGTTGGCGATGCGCAGCACGCAGCTCATGGCGTTGGACTTATTGGCAACCCCGTAATCAGTCGCCTGCGGGTGCAGCACCTCAAAATCAACGCCGTCCCAGCGCCAGCGCTGCCCGGCCACACAGCGCCTGGCCTTGCGCACGGCCTGCAATTCATGCCCATCTTCGACCGAGCTGATCAACTCTGCCTGCGGCTGCATGCTGAGCACCGCGACGGCACCGCCAGTGTGGTCAACATCGCGGTGGCTGAGCATGACGGTGTCTACCCGCAGATCCAGCGCGCGCAGCAGCGGCACCACCACCCGGTGGCCGGCATCGCTCTCGCGGCTGAAGCGCGGCCCGGCGTCATACACCAGCGCATGCGTGGCGGTGCGCACAATAACGGCGTTGCCCTGCCCAATGTCAGCGGCCAGCACCTCGAACTGCCCCATGGCGGGGCGCGGTGCCTGCCACAGCAATACGGGCAGCAGCAGGGGCAGGCCCAGTGCACGCACCGACCAGGGCAGGCGCATGGCCAACAAAATTCCGCCAAATATACCTGAAGCCCCTGCCCATAATGGAGACTGAGCTATTGAAACCGTAGCAAATGGCAAAGCCACTAAAACCTGGAGATACCATGCCAGGGCTTGCACCGCCAAGGCGCATACATCCCAAAATGGTGCAAAGAAGATACCCAGCATGGCCATTGGCGTCACCAGAAGCGTCACCCAGGGAATGGCCAGCGCATTGGCTGCCAGGCCCACCACCGACACCTGGCCAAACAGCAGCAGCGTGAGCGGCGTCAATGCCAGGGTGATGACCCATTGTTCGCGCAGACCCGCGATAAACATGGCCCCCAGGCTTGCCGCTGCGCGCACTGCGCGGCCTCTTGAAGGGTCTAATTTTCCCGCGCTCGCCCTGTCGGAAAATTTCCCATCATTTAAGGCTGTAGCCCTCGTATTATCTATGCGAGTAGATCCTGAATCGGTAGCAAACAGCACACCCACGGCGACAAAACTTAACCAGAACCCGGCTTGCATCAAGGCCCACGGGTCCAGCGCCACGACCACGGCGCAGGTCAGCATCCACACCTGCGGCCAGGGCCAGCGCTTGCCCGACAGGCGCAGCAGGCCCACCGTGGCCAGCATCAAAATCGTGCGCTGGGCCGGCACGCCCCAACCGCTGAACAGCGCATAGGCACTGGCCAGCAGCACACCGCCGATCAAGCCCGCGCTTTGGGCTGGATGCGCCAGGCACAGACGCTGCGAGCGCCGCCATAACCAGCCGACCCCCAGCGCCGCACCCCAGGCAAACATGGTCACGTGCAGGCCCGAAATGCTCATCAGGTGGGCCACGCCGGTGGCCCTGAAAACATCCCAGTCAGCGCGCTCAATCGCGTTTTGGTCACCCACCACCAGGGCGGCGATGACGCCTGCCAGCTTGCGGTCTGCCACTCGCTCAAAAATGGCATCGCGCACCCGCTGGCGCGCACCTTCCACCGGGTGCGCCCAAGTCTGCGCCAGGCGCTGCGCCGCAGCGTCTTTGGCGCCAGCACGCACGTAGCCGGTGGCTTGCAGGCCCTGCTCCCACAGCCACAATTCGTAGTCAAACCCATGCGGGTTGCTGCCACCGTGTGGGGCCTTGAGACGCACTGACATCTGCCAGCGCTCACCGGCTTTGATCTCCTGCGGCTGGCGTTGCAGGTCAGCGGTTGCGCTCGGGGTGCCAAACACACCGCTGTACCAGCCCAGGTAAATGCTTGGGGGCAGCTTAACTGGTTTGGCCCCTTCATTTGTCCGCTCCCGTGCCGATTCAACATCGAACCGAAAGCGCAGGCCAGCTTCGCTGCGCTGCGGCATGGCGGCGATTACGCCGGTGACGGTGATGTCCCGCCCTTCCAGCGCCGGGCTCAGTGAATCAGCCAGAAAAGCACCGGCCCGCAGCCCCGCCAACCCAAACGCCAATGCGAACGCCAGCAAGCCAAACCAGATGATTTGAACCATTGCGGGCCAGGGCGTCGCTGGTGATCTCTTGACCCGCAACGCCTCAGTCCGCAGCTTGATTACTACTGTTTTAATAGCTAAAAACGCATATAATACAAGGGTTGGAAGCACAAATGACAGGTAAATCCAGGCAGAATACAGCGCCACCTGCCGCAATTGGGCTGCCGTGCCGAGCACAAAGGCCAGCAGCACCGGCAATATCAACCGGGCCTTGTCGGCAGGTTGATGGACGGGGCTTTGCATGGCGTCATGCTAACTGGTCATGTGGCGCATGAAACGCCACTTCTTGCAGCACGTCGCATTGCACAACACATTGCGCGACACATCGCACGCCAATTTGAGTCGCTGGTGGCGCCCCTTGGCTCCAATATTGCTAGTATGCAGTCATAGGCAGTGATTCACGCTGCCAAAGCGCTTTTCGCAACCTTGAGACAACACATGTCCATTCACGCCGCCCTGAATCACATCACCCACTACACCTATGACCGCCTGGTGAACCTGGGCCCCCAAGTGGTGCGCCTGCGCCCTGCGCCGCATTGCCGCAGCAACATCATTTCGTACTCGCTCAAGGTCGAGCCAGCCGGGCATTTCGTCAACTGGCAGCAGGATCCGTTTGCCAACTACCAGGGTCGGCTGGTTTTCCCCGAGAAGACCAAAGAATTCAAAGTCACCGTCGATCTGGTGGTTGAGATGGCGGTGTACAACCCGTTTGACTACTTTCTGGAACCATCGGCAGAAGAATTTCCTTTCACCTATGAGCCAAAACTCAAGGAAGAACTTGCGCCCTACCTGGTCGCCGACCCGGTCACGCCGCTGGTTGAGGCCTATCTGGACAAGATTGACCTGACCAAACGCAGCACGAACAATTTTCTGGTTGAGTTAAACCAGACGCTCAGCAAAGACATCAAGTATTTGATCCGCATGGAGCCGGGGGTGCAAACGCCTGAAGAAACGCTGGAAATGGCCTCGGGCTCGTGCCGCGACTCCGGCTGGCTGCTGGTGCAACTGCTGCGCAACATTGGGCTGGCAGCGCGCTTTGTGTCGGGCTACCTGATTCAGCTCACACCCGACGTGAAATCGCTCGACGGCCCGAGTGGCACCGAGGTCGATTTTACCGACCTGCACGCCTGGTGCGAGGTCTATCTGCCCGGTGCGGGCTGGATTGGGCTGGACGCCACCTCGGGCCTGTTCGCCGGCGAAGGCCATATCCCACTGGCGTGCACGCCACAGCCATCAGGCGCTGCACCGATTGAGGGGGGCGTGGACGAAAGCGAAGTTGAGTTCGCGCACCACATGCAAGTGACCCGAATCTACGAGTCACCGCGCGTCACCAAGCCGTACAC
>JANMVO010000545.1:0-6439 GCA_031392805.1 Rhodoferax sp.
CCGCTCGACACGCTGCTGCTCGGCGAGCAACATGACGCCCCAGACCATCAGCGCATCCAGCGCGAGGTGATTGAAACCCTGGTCACGCGCAGCGCCCTGGCCGCTGTGGTGCTGGAGATGGCGATGCAAGGCAACAGCACAGCAGGCCTTGGTCATAAGGGCATGGCAGCCAGCGAAGACAGCGTGCGCGCGGCCTTGAAATGGGACGACACAGCCTGGCCTTGGACCACTTATTCCCCCGCCGTCATGGCCGCAGTGCGGGCAGGCGTTCCGGTAATGGGTGCCAACCTGCCACGCGCGCAGATGAGCGCTGCCATGAAAGAACTTGATCTCGACCAGCGCCTGAGCGGCCCCGCGTTGAAAGCGCAGCAGCAGTTGATTCGCATCGGCCACTGCAACCTGCTGCCTGAGAACCAGATTTCATCCATGACCCGCATCCAGATTGCGCGGGATGTGGCCATGGCAAATACGCTGGTGAAAGCCTTGGCGGACGCGGCTCAGCCCGGCAAAACCGTGGTGCTGCTGGCTGGCAGCGGCCATGTGGATCGCAGACTGGGCATACCCCAGCATTTGCCGCAGGGGTTGACGTCAAAGTCTGTTCTGCTGATTGCTGCCAGCGCGTCTGAAGGCATGGAAAGAATAGCAGGCTTCGATGTCATCTGGCCGGCGGCAGCGGTGCCGGTCAAGGACTACTGCGCTGGGTTGAAGGCGACAATGAGTGGGTGACGGGAGCGACTCCAGGAGCCTGCCGGACTTGGGAATCGTCGGCTGTAAATCGACCGAGGCGGTCCATTTGTGGCTTCGCAGCACGTCGCGCTGATCGAGCCCTCAAGTCCGGCAGGCCGCTAGCTGGATGGCGACGCGGCCATTCAGCACACGTACCGGGAAGCACTTGATGTCGCGCTGGCCGAGTTCGGACAGGCATTTGCCAGTGGCGATGTCAAACCGCGCCGCGTGCAGCGGGCATTCAATCACGCCGTCTTCCTGAAACCCCTGGGACAGCAGCGCAAAGGCATGCGGGCAAATGTTGTCCAGCGCATGCACCGTGTCGGCCATCAGGAACAGGCCCACGCTCTGGCCGTTGACCTCGACCCCCAGCGGGAAATCGGGGTCAAGCTGATCGCGCGCCGCCACGTCAAACCAGTGTGCACTAGGGTCGTCAACGGGATAACTCATGGGCATCCTTCGAGCAAAATTTGCAGATAAACCATAACTATAGTGGACCCCAGAGTCAAGCTGGTGGCGCAGCAAACCTACGCTCATCGAGAGAATTTGTCCAAGCGCCGCAAGCCGGGGCCAAAACCATACAAATACTTGACTCAGAAACAGTGTTGACGAAGTACGGGTTGGCTTAACTTGGGTGGATTGGGGCGCGGCCGCATCGTTGCATGTTCCGGATTGGCCATTTGTTGGCAACCGCCATATTGGTGGGAAGTTTAAAGCGTCTGCTTTTGACAACGCTTCTAAACTGATAAATTGGAAAAAACCTTTGCGGGACAACACGCTTACTGATAGCATTCAAGTGAAGTCTTAAGTTTCGCCGGTTCTCAATCGGCTTGTTTCAGGGGATAGTTTTGATCTCTTTGGGGTCTTTGTTTAACCGCCAGCCTGCGCCCATGCTGGGCTTGGACATCAGTTCATCCAGTGTCAAATTGGTTGAGTTGAGTCGCGACAAGAGCGGTAGTCTCGTCCTTGAACGTTGCGCGATTGAGCCGCTGGAGCGGGGATGGATCACCGACGGCAACGTTGAGAAATTTGAAGAAGTCGCTGACGCTGTGCGCCGTCTGGTCAAGAAAAGCGGCACCAAGACAAAAAACGTTGCAATGGCTTTGCCGCCATCTGCCGTGATTACCAAAAAGATCATTCTTCCGGGTGGCTTGACTGATCAGGAGCTTGAGCTTCAAGTTGAAGCAGAAGCTAACCAGTACATTCCATTCCCGCTGGACGAAGTGAGTCTCGATTTTTGCGTGGTGGGTCCCAGCACGGCGTCCGCTGGAGACGTTGATGTCCTGATTGCGGCGTCACGTCGCGAGAAAGTTCAGGACATCCAGGGTCTGGCAGAGGCTGCTGGTTTGAAGCCAGTCGTGATTGATGTTGAATCCTACGCATCCCGACTTGCAACGGCCCGACTCATAGAGAACTTGCCTAACAAGGGCGTGGGAACCATCGTGGCTTTGTTTGAAGTCGGCGCGTTGACCACAAGCATGCAGGTTATTCGCGACGACGAGGTGCTCTACGACCGTGATCAGGCGTTTGGCGGCGCCCAGTTAACTCAACTCATTGTTCGCCAGTACGGTTTTTCCCTGGAAGAAGCGGAAAGCAAAAAGCGCAGCGGTGAATTGCCCGAAGACTACGAATCAAGCGTTTTGCGACCGTTTGTAGAAAGTATGGTGCAGGAGATCGGGCGCGCCCTCCAATTTTTCTTTACCAGCACGCCGCACAACAAAGTTGATTACGTCATGCTGGCGGGCGGCTCGGCCGCTTTGCCGGGTTTGACTGCGGCTGTCACGCAGCACACAACATTTGCCTGCAACCTGGTGAATCCGTTTGATGGCATGGAAATGGGTGATGGCGTCAGGTTGAAGAAAATGACACGGGAAGCGCCGTCTTACCTGACCTCGTGCGGATTGGCGCTGCGGAGGTTTCTCCAGTGATTCTGATTAACCTGCTCCCCCACCGCGAGGCCGCCCGCAAGCAGCGGCGCGATGTTTTCAACCTGTCGCTGGGTCTCGCAGCTCTCATCGGAGGCCTGATTGCCGGCGGCATATTTTTGTGGTTTCAGACACAGATATCGACTCAACAAGGAAAAAATCGGGTCTTGTCCAGCGAGATCAAGATTCTTGAAGGGCAAATCAAGGATATTGCTGGACTCGAAGCAGAAATTGCCGGGCTGCGGGCTCGTCAACAAGCGGTTGAAGATTTGCAGGCTGACAGAAATCAACCGGTGTATTTGCTGACTGAACTCGTCAAACAATTGCCGGATGGTGTTTACGTTTCCACAATGCGTCAGGAAAATCAAAGCGTCACGTTGCAGGGTGTCGCGCAGTCAAATGAGCGTGTGTCCGAGCTGCTGCGCAATCTGGCAAATAATACCCCCTGGTTTTCGAAGCCTGAACTTGTGGAAATTGTGGCCGGAAGTGTTGCCATCAGCGCGCGAGAGCAAAAGCGTGTTTCAAATTTCACAATTCGGGTGCGGCTGGTTCGTTCCAGCGAAGTCCGCAAGACGGTTGCGCCACCTCCGACCGGTGCTGGCGCACTCCCAGCGTTGGTTACGGCGATACCGACGGCGGTGGTTTCACCCCCGGCTAAAAAATAGCGGATGCGCGATATGGTGACTAAATCTTTACCCTCCATTGACTTTGCTGCGTTGCAGGAAAAACTGGCGAGCCAGTTTCGCAATCTTGATCCCAAGGATCCTTCGCTGTGGCCGGCATTTCCACGAAATGCGCTATTTGTGCTGACCTGCGTGATCGTGGTCGTTGGGCTGTGGTTTGCCTGGTTGAATAGCTCAGAAGCTGAACTTGAGGCTGAGCAGGCCACCGAGGTGAAGCTCCGTGAGGACTACAAAGCCAAACTGGTCAAGGCGGTGAACCTGGAGGTTCTGAAAAAGCAGCGCGAGCAAGTTCAGCAGTATGTGACCCAACTTGAAAAGCAGTTGCCCAGCAAAGCAGAAATGGATGCCCTCTTGTCAGACATCAACCAGGCTGGCCTGGGCCGCAGTCTTCAGTTTGATTTATTCCGGCCCGGGCAGGTTGCTGTTAAGGACTATTACGCTGAATTGCCAATTGCGGTTCGGGTGACTGGCAGATATCACGACCTGGGTGCCTTTGCCGCAGACATTGCAAATCTTTCACGGATTGTCACGTTGAACAATCTCAACGTCGTGCCTGTGCGAGACAACACGCTTGCCATGGACGCAACAGCAAAAACATTTCGCTATCTGGATCCTGAGGAAATCTCTGCGCAGCGCAAGGCTGCGGCACCGATCGGAGCCAAGAAATGATCGCCCAACGATTTCTTGCGCTGTTTTCTTCATTGCTTATGACGCTTGTTGGCTGCAGTGCGTCCAGTGAAGATGAACTTCATCAGTGGATGGCCGAACAAAAAAGTCAGACACGCCCAAAAGTTGTTCCGATTTCCGAACCAAAGCTGTTCAAACCGGAAAGCTACCTGCAGCTAAGCGCAGTTGAGCCTTTCAGCAAGGAAAAGCTCACACAGGCTTTAAAGCGCGAATCATCACAGGCAACTGCAAATGGCGCATTGGTGGCTCCCGAGTTGGCCCGGCGCAAAGAAGCGCTGGAGTCCTTTCCGCTCGACGTCATGTCCATGGTGGGCAGTTATGTCAAGGCAGGGCAGCCCGTGGCGCTTGTTAAAGTCGACAACCTGCTTTACCAGGTCAAGCCTGGCAACTATCTTGGACAAAATTATGGACGGGTGACCAAGATCGCCGAGACTGAAGTCACGCTTCGTGAAATTGTGCAAGACGCCGTAGGCGAGTGGATCGAACGCCCAACGACATTGCAGTTGCAAGAGAGGTCAAAATGAATGAGCAGAATTGGTGTGCGCTAAAGCACATGTGCAAAAAGTATTTGGTGTCCATGGCGTTGTTGCTCTTGATACTGCCGTCGCAGGCTCAAACTGCTATCGAAGCCGTGTCTGGGTCACTCCAGGGCGGAACGGAAGTCATCCGGATCGATTTGTCCCAGCCTTTGGCGGCAGTCCCAACGGGCTTCTCAATTCAATCGCCTGCTAGGATTGCACTCGATTTTCCCGGCATCTCAAACGGCATGGGACGCTCCACAATCGATATCAACCAAGGTAATTTAAAGTCAGTCAGTGTCGTTCAGGCAGGGGACCGGACCCGAGTCGTATTGAATTTGAAACAGGCGACTACTTACAAATCGCAAATCCAGGGAAAGTCTCTGCTGGTTGTGCTGGATGCTATCGTCGGTGCGGCTCCATCGGCAGCGGTCGTTCCTGCTTTTGCGGAAAGTCAAAGCAGGGATACGCTTGCATTGAAAGACGTGGATTTTCGCCGCGGTACGGATGGTTCCGGTCGAGTCATCGTGGCTTTGCCTAACAATCAGGTAGGGGTGGATATTCGTCAGCAGGGGCAAACACTGGTCGTCGAATTCATGAAGTCAACCCTGCCTCAAGGTTTGCGACGCCGTCTTGATGTTGCAGATTTTGGAACACCCGTTCAGACTGTGACGACGTTTCAGACCGGGGACCGTGTCAGGATGGTGATCGAGCCCAAGGGCGCCTGGGAACACAGCGCTTACCAAAGTGACGAGCAGTTTGTCATCGAAGTCAAACAACAAAAGGTCGACCCCACAAAATTGACCCAGGGGCCGGGTTTTACCGGGCAAAAGCTCTCGCTCAATTTTCAGAATATTGAAGTCAGATCGTTGCTGCAAGTCATTGCTGACTTCACGAATTTCAACATCGTCACCTCCGATTCAGTGACTGGCGCGGTGACCTTGCGACTCCAGGATGTGCCGTGGGACCAGGCGCTTGAAATCATTTTGCAAGCCAAAGGCCTGGGGGTCAGAAAATCAGGGACGGTTCTCTGGATCGCGCCCAAGGAAGAGATTGCCGCCAAAGAGAAATTGGAGCGCGAATCAAATGCTGCGCTGGAGGGTTTAGAGCCTTTGCGTACCCAGTCGTTCCAGATGAACTACACAAAGGCGACTGAAATTGCCGTTCAATTAACGGCTACTGGCGGCGCACAAGGCAACATTAACTCCCGCTTATTAAGCCCCAGAGGAAGCACGATTGCCGAAGCCCGCACAAACCAGCTATTCGTGACGGATATCCCCAGCAAGCTGGAACAAGTGCAGCAATTGATCGCCAAACTGGATATTCCTACTCGTCAGGTCTTGATTGAGGCGCGAATTGTCGAGGCGTCCGACACCTTTGGCAGATCTCTCGGCATCAAGCTCGGTGGCAACGATCTGCGGGCGCAAAGAGGAGGTGATGGCGGCTACGGACTCTCTGGGGACAATCGCGTTGCATTCGGCACCAGTTATTCGAACGTCATTGCCAGCAGTGGCGCTGGTGGTACAGCGGACTTGAACAGCAATTTTGTGAATTTGCCGGCTTTGGGGCAAGGTGGCTACAGCCCTGCAACGTTTGCAGTCTCAATTTTTAGCTCTGCCGCCAACCGATTTCTGAACCTGGAGCTTTCGGCGCTTGAGGCGGACGGCAAAGGCAAGGTTGTGTCGAGTCCGCGTGTGGTGACGGCTGACCAGATCAAGGCCCTGATTGAGCAGGGAACCGAGTTGCCGTATCAAGTGGCATCATCCAGTGGCGCGACCTCCATCGCTTTTCGCAAAGCAAATCTGAAACTTGAAGTGACGCCACAAATAACGCCTGAAGGCAACATTATTCTGGCGCTGGATGTCAACAAGGATACGGTTGGTCAAGCGACGGCGGCCGG
>JANMVO010000589.1:0-6167 GCA_031392805.1 Rhodoferax sp.
AACTCAGCAATGGGTTCGGCGTCAGCCACGGTGAAGTCCTCACTAAAATCTCTGTGGCCATTGAAACCGGTGACAGTAACTTCAATGACCGCCACTTTGGAGTTTTAGGTAAAGGCACCGCAGCCAAAGCAAAACCCATGAAGTGTATGAGCCGAGACGGCTTTGAACTCATTGCCACCTGCTTTGATGAGCGAACATCTCAAAGTAAAAATTAGTAACCCCACTGTCTTCGGACGACCTTAAGCTAAAAAATGCGAAACGGCACCCAAAGCTGCCGAATCTGAAAAAAGTGACAGACCTTGGATAAAGTTGATTAAGTGGGTGTCAATTTAACTTCAACAAATCTGATGCTATGATGAACTAAATTGTGGATTGCAACAAAATGCAGTACTAATAAAGGTAATTGCTTGAATTCAAGTAACAAAAGTCATTTTCAAGCTTGGGGCAAGCTCTCACGCGACAAATCGGGGCATTTAACAGGCGTGCATCCTTTACTGGACCACATGACCGATGTCGCAGCATGCTTTCTGGCGTTGGCTGAATGTGCCGGAGTCAGAAGGTCTTTAGAGAACACGGCCTGCCGGGACCTTGACCGCGCAGACTTGCAGAGACTCGCCGTGCTGGTCTTTCTGCATGACATCGGCAAAGCCAATTCTGGTTTTCAGTCACGGCGATGGAAGTCACCTGAGCGCCCGCCTGGGTATTGGCCCACCTCGCCGTTTGGGCATGGCCCGGAAGGTTGGGAACTCATTGCCAATCGTGTGCCCAACGCAGAACACTATGCGCTCGGCTTGCCAATTGCAGAAATCGTGTCCTGGGGTGATGAAACCGTGTGTGAGCTGCTACAGGCCAGCATCAGCCACCATGGCCGACCTCTGGGGGAAAACCCTGCGCAACAGACCGCCCTTATCTGGAAACCCGTGCTGGATAAAAGTGGGGGTGTGTTGTACGACCCCGCAGTCACTATGGCCCGCATGGGTGATCGTCTTCGACAGAGCTACCCGCTTGCGTTTGCAGCGTGCCACCGACCATTGCCTGACAAGCCAGCGTTCGTGCATTTGTTCGCCGGGTTGGTTCAGTTGGCCGACTGGTTGGGCTCCGACACGCGCGAAGCCTTCTTTCCGTACACCGTTCCCGGCGAGAACCGAATCCAGACTGCCCCGAAGCGCGCTGCTTACGCGGTGCGCACCATTGGCCTGGATGTAAACACCTGGCGCAATGAACTATGCAACTGGCCGCCTGCCTTCAGCACCGCATTCGGTGTGGCCGAAGCACGCCCCATGCAACTGGCCGCCGCTGACCTGACTTTGGGCAATATCGTGGTGCTGGAGGCAGAAACCGGCAGCGGCAAGACTGAGGCCGCGTTATGGCGGTTCGCCAAGTTGTTTCAGGAGGGAGAGGTCGATAGCTTGTACTTTGCGCTGCCCACCCGCGTCGCCGCATCGCAGTTGTACCAGCGGGTTCTGGCGTTCGTGTCACGCCTATGGCCGCACGACGCTCCCGTGGTGGTGCGAGCTTTGCCCGGCTATGAAGCCGCGGACGATCAGATAAAAATAAGCCTGCCTGATTTCAAAGTTCTGTGGCCCGATCATCCCGGTGACGAGAAAGCGCACCAGCGTTGGGTGGCCGAAAATCCCAAACGTTTTTTGGCGGCCACCATCGCCGTCGGCACAATCGACCAGGCCTTGCTCGGTGCGCTAAAAGTGCGTCATGCCCACATGCGCCACGCCCTGCTGGCCCGCAGCATGCTGGTCGTGGACGAGGTGCATGCATCCGATGCCTACATGACGGTGCTTTTGGAAAAGTTGCTTCAAGCCCATCTCAAGGCAGGTGGTCAAGCCATGTTGCTTTCGGCCACGCTCGGTTCAACGGCTCGCTCACGCTATCTCAACATTGGGCATCAAAAGAAACTCATTCAGCCCTCGTTGACCGATGCCTGCGCTGTTCCTTACCCCGCCATCAGTTCCCGCAATGCAACTGGCTTTCACTTGCAACAAGTGGAAGGCAACCCGCAACACAAAACGGTTCATTGGGAAACCGAGGATGCGATGGTCGACCCCATGCGCATTGCCACACGGGCAGCGCTTGCAGCGGCGCAAGGGGCGCGCGTTTTGGTGGTGCGCAATACCGTACCAGCAGCCGTTGCAACATTGAAAGCCCTGGAACAACTGGCCTTGGCGCAAGGGAGCGACTGGCTATTCAAAGTCAACGGCGTCAGCACTGTCCACCACAGCCGATACAGCCGACAAGACCGTCCGTTGCTTGACAAAGAGGTGGAAACCCAACTGGGCAAACAGCGACAAGATTTTAAGGGCCGCGTCATCATCGGCACTCAAACGCTGGAGCAAAGTCTGGACATTGACGCCGACTTGCTCATCTCTGACCTGTGCCCTATGGACGTGTTGCTACAGCGCATAGGCCGTTTGCACCGTCATGCACGGCCCGATGAAGAAAGGCCCGAAGGTTTTCGCCAGCCACGCGCCTGGGTGCTGACACCCGCAGGCAATGACCTCACCCCCATGCTCAAGCGCGCCCGCAATGGCTTGGGACGCTTCCATGATGGCGGCGGGGTGTACCCCGACTTGCGCATGATCGAGGCCACGCGGCGTTTGATTGCTGCTCAACCAAGCCGCCAGATACCTGCGGACAATCGCTTTTTGGTCGAGCACGCCACGCACCCGGAAGCGCTGCTAGCGATTGAGAATGAATTGAAGGGCGACTGGCAAAAACTTGGCCAGGCTATCGAAGGTGATACCAGTGCACGAAAAGGGCTTGGGCACCTGCATACATTGCCTTACGACGATGCGTTCGGCGATGTCACCTTTCCCGATAGTGATCAAAAAATTGCGACGCGCCTCGGCGCTGCTGACCGCCTGGTCACGTTCGACCCACCGCAGCCCGGCCCATTCAAACAGGATGTGAGGCAATTGGCCCTGCGCCATCACCAATTGCCTGAGGGCGTAAGCCCCGATGCGGTGCCCACCGGCATCGCCGCATTGCCCGATCATGCAGGTTTTGAGTTCACTTTGGGTGCAGCGCGCTTTCGCTACAACCGCTTTGGCCTGGAACGCCTGAAGGCCAATGAAACAACAAAACAAACACAGGGAGAACCTATATGACGATTGCCCCGGAGTTGCAGTTTTCATTGCTCACAGAGCCGCTCGTTCGCTACCGCCGCGCAGGCGATGGCCGCACCATCTACGCAAGCTTGCCGGAATTGTTCGTGGCACTCGCCGCTGATGAGGTTCGCGACTACCCAGCTTTGCGACCGCACCAGCGCCACCCGTGGCACGCCTTCCTGGTGCAGTTGGCCGCCATCGCCTTGCATAAGGCGGAGAGAACGACGGCGTTTGAAACCGCTGATGAGTGGCGCGATGCTTTGCTTGCACTCACGCCCGATGACCCTGACGGTGCCGCATGGTGTTTGGTATCGCCGCCTAATCGCCCCGCACTGTTGCAGGCGGCAGTGGTTGGGGGAAGCATTACCGAATGGAAATCTGAGGCATTCGCTGCAGATGAAATTGACATGCTGGTGACGTCCAAAAATCATGACCTCAAAGGCAGCCGCGCCCGCCGGTCACAGCCAGAAGATTGGTTATTCAGTCTTTTGAGTTTGCAAACGCAAGAAGGCTTTTTAGGCGCTGGCAATTACGGCATTTCTCGCATGAACGGTGGCTTTGCCAGCAAACCTGGCGTCGGTGTTGCTGCGGTTGGGAACCATGGTGCCCGTTGGGCCCGAGACGTCGCAGCTTTACTTACCCAGCGTGAACGAACGGTTGAGGAGCGAGGCTTGCAAGGGGAAGACGGTTTGGCGTTGGTCTGGCTCGCCCCGTGGGATGGTCTTGGTAGCCTTTCGTTTGCCACGCTCGATCCTTTTTATATTGAGATTTGTCGCCGCATCCGTTTGCAAAGTGTGGGCAATGGGATCAAGTCAATTGGAATAGGCAGCAAGGCGGCGCGTATTGCTGCTAAGGAGTTGAACGGTTTGACGGGTGACGCATGGACGCCGATTGACGTGGAGGGCGGTAAGGCGCTCACGATCACCTCAAATGGGTTTAACTACAAATTGGTTTCTGAACTCATGTTTGGAGGCAAATACCAGTCACCTATTGCTCACAATTTGGCTAAACCTGTTAATGGCGAAAGTCTGCTTTTTATCACCCAAGGCATTACACGCGGGCAGGGCAAAACAGAGGGTTATCACGAGCGCCGCGTATCGATTTCTCCAAAAGTGAGAAGTCTGTTGGCTGCAAATCAAAAGGAACCCTTGGCGCAACTATCCGGGCAACGCATCGCGATCATTGGTGATGTGCGGAAGTTGCTGTGGGTAGCGTTGGCGGTACTTTTTGCCAGCGGCAAGTCAGGTGACAGCAGTGACGGAAACAAGACCAAGGCCAGCAAATTTTCTGCGCCGTTTGAAACCGCCGAAGACGCCCGTTTCTTTGACGACCTCAATGAAGAAATTGAAGCGACAGATCCCGCCGCACAACGCCTGCAATGGACGCTGGGTTTGGTTGACCGGGCTGAAGCTATTTTGAAAATAGCGTTCTATGCAGGGCCGCGCAACGGCGTTCAAAAGTATCGCGCCCAATCTGCCGCCCTGTCGCGTTTCCATGGCGGGCTTCGCAGTGACAAATCACCGCTACCGGACTTGGCTAACCACTACCGACAACAAACAATGAAACGACAGGAGGAAACCAGTGACCACGTTTGACCCCACCCCGAATGAGCATGTTTCGTCAGTGGATGCACCCCCTTATCGTGAGCCCTTTGGTGCGCTGGCGGCTTATATCCAACGGGCTGGTTCTGGCGAACGCGCCGCACTGGCCAGGCTCCAACCTGAAACGCTTCAACCGCACCAGTTGGCAGCGTTGGCACGCGCGCTGCTGGCTGCAGGACTCTCACCCGAGCAATGGCACGCTGACACATGGCCGCGTTGGGCCTTGATCGCGCACGGCATGGCGCTGGCCGGGCATGACGGTAAACAAAAACTGGGAAAACAGTTGGCACAGGCGGGCGTATCTGAATCACGCGTGACCAAACTGCTGACTTCACGGGGCGATGCCTTCACGCAGTTGTTGCCCCGCGTGCTGCGTCTTTTGGCGAGCAAAGGCGTGGCACCCAACTGGCGCGAGCTGGGCGAACTTGTGCTTATAGAAAGTAGCAGTCAGCGCAATCATCAAGCCAAAGCCGAGGAGCTGCGCCTTCAAATTGCAGGCCCTTATTTTTCAGCGCTGGCACGCGCCGAATCCAAGTCATAACCAACAACCAATCAAGGAGTTTTCATGAATCTGCCCCGTTTTATCCAAATTCACACCCTGCATAACTACCCCGGAGCGCTGCTGAACCGAGATGACGCGGGTCTGGCTAAGCGTCTGCCGTATGGCGATGCGATTCGCACGCGAATTTCGTCACAGTGTTTGAAGCGCCACTGGCGTATGGCTGAGGATCACTTTGCACTGGCCAATCTTGGTGTGCCCATGGCGGTGCGCTCCAGGGTGACGCTGGACCTGATCCGAAAGAAATTGATCGAAGGTGGCTTATCAGAAGCGCTGGCACAGTCTGCTGGCGAAGGCCTACGTGACGCGGGTCTTTTGGACAAGGGTGGAAAGGAATCGAAAGGCAAAGAGGCGCTTGAAACAGGGCAAGCGGTGTTAATGGGCTACGCAGAGATTGACCACCTCGTCAAACGATGCGCCGAATTGGCACAGGAGAACACCGAAGTCAAAGCCTTAAAGACGGCCATAGCCAAATTCCTGAAAGATGAGAAGAAAAACATTGAAGCCTTGAAACACGGCAGCGGTTTGGAATCGGCCCTGTTCGGCCGCATGGTCACGTCTGATGTGTTGGCCAGCCGCGATGCTGCGGTGTATGTGGCACATGCTTTCACGGTGCATGAGGCGCAGGTCGAGAACGATTACTTCACCGTCGTCGATGACCTGCTGCGCGAAGCGGGTGAGCAAGGCTCCGCCGGTATCTTTGATACCGAACTGGCCTCCGGTCTGTACTACGGTTACGTGGTGGTTGATGTGCCGCAACTGATTGCCAACCTGGAAGGCGAGAAGGCGAAAGACTGGAGCACCTTGCCCGCCGAGAAGCGCGAGTTGGCTGGTCGTGTGGTGCAACACTTGTTGCACTTGATTGCCACTGTCAGCCCCGGCGCCAAA
>JANMVO010000594.1:0-2751 GCA_031392805.1 Rhodoferax sp.
ACGTGGCCGCGCCCTGGGCGTGACCATGAGCCTGCCCGCGCAAGACCGCTACAGTTATGACAGCGAATACATGCTCAGCCAGATCAGCATGCTGTTTGGGGGCCGCATTGCTGAAGAAGTGTTCATGAAGCAGATGACCACGGGTGCCAGCAACGACTTCGAGCGCGCCACGCAAATTGCCCGCGACATGGTGACCCGCTACGGCATGACCGACGCGCTGGGGCCCATGGTGTACGCTGAAAATGAAGGTGAAGTGTTTCTGGGCAGATCGGTCACGAAAACCACCAACATGAGCGAGCAGACCATGCAGAAGGTGGATGCCGAGGTGCGCCGCATCATTGACCAGCAATACAAACTGGCGCGCAAGTTGATTGAAGACAATAGCGACAAGATGCATGCCATGGCGAAGGCTTTGCTGGAGTGGGAGACGATTGACAGCGACCAGCTTGACGACATCATGGCCGGCAAAGAACCCCGCCCGCCGAAAGACTGGTCGCCGCGAATACCGGTCTCCGACGGTGGCCCGTCGGGCGGTACGTCTGGCGGCACGCCAGTGATAAGTGCCGACCCAGCGCCGACCGTTGCCTGAAAACAGCAATAGTCAACAAAAAAAGGGGCCTTGAGCCCCTTTTTCTTGCGCTGCATTGAATACGCTTTCTCGCCGGCAGTTGACAAATCGAATTTTCTTTTTCCTTCACCAGCCTGGACATGATCTGGCAGACCACCCGCTTCTCCATTAACCTGGCAAGCCCTAAAGTAATGGGTATTGTCAATGTCACGCCAGATTCGTTCTCGGATGGCGGGCAGCACGCCTCGACTGCGTCTGCATTGGCACATTGCGAGAAATTACTCGAAGCCGGTGCGGACATTCTGGACATTGGCGGTGAGTCATCGCGTCCCGGTGCCGTGCCTTTGCCCCTGGAAGATGAACTTGCGCGCGTGCTGCCGGTGGTGAAGGACGCGGTCAAATTCGGCGTCCCCATATCTGTGGACACTTACAAGCCGCAAGTCATGCAGGCTGTGCTGGATTCAGGAATAGACATCGTCAATGACATTCGGGCGCTGCAATGGCCTGGGGAGGCCGGTGAAGGCGTCGAGCAGGCCGGCCCCGACAAGATAACGGCGGCGATGAAGATTGTCAGCCGTCACCCCACATGTGGTGTGTGTGTGATGCACATGCACCGCGAACCGCAGACCATGCAGAGCATGCCCATGGAAGGCGATGTGGTAGCGCAAGTGCTGTTATTTTGGAAGTCAATTACCGAGAATCTGCAAGGATTGGGGGTTGAAAACACACGCATTGTGCTCGATCCTGGCATTGGTTTTGGTAAAACCGTCAAGCAAAATTTTGAGCTGCTGGCCCGCCAGGGCGAGTTGCTCGCAGGCGGCTATCCGCTGCTGTTGGGCTGGTCCAGAAAATCGTCGCTGGCGGCGCTGGCGACGCTGACGGGGCGTTCGCTGGCCAGTGTGGCGATGCTTGACGCGCACGACCGCATGGTGCCCAGTGTGGCGGCAGCGCTGTTGGCGGTGGAACGCGGTGCAAGCATTGTGCGGGTGCACGACGTGCTTGAGACGGTGCAGGCCCTGCAGGTCTTGAATGCTATAAAATAAGTAGCTAAATGCATTCAAAGAACTCATTCAAACAACTCAATCAAAGAATTCATTCAAATAATTTCCTGAAAATAGGGCAAACGACAAAATGACCAGAAAATACTTCGGAACAGACGGCATTCGCGGCACGGTGGGCCAGGCGCCGATCACACCTGACTTTGTGCTGCGCCTGGCTCACGCGGTGGGCCGTGTGCTCAAGCGAACCGAGTCCCGCCCCACGGTGCTCATTGGCAAGGACACCCGCATCTCGGGCTACATGCTGGAAAGCGCGCTGGAGAGCGGCTTTAACTCGGCTGGTGTTGATGTGGTGCTTTTGGGGCCGTTGCCCACGCCGGGTGTGGCCTATCTCACCCGGGCCCAGCGCGCGTCGCTGGGCGTGGTCATCAGTGCCAGCCACAACCCGTTTGCCGACAACGGTTTCAAGTTTTTCAGCGCGCAGGGAAGCAAGCTGCCCGACGCCTGGGAGACGGCGGTAGAGGCTGCGCTGGAAGAGCCGGCCGTGTGGGCCGACTCTGCCTCGCTGGGCCGCACGCGCCGCCTTGAGGATGCTGCCGGGCGCTACATCGAATTCTGCAAGAGTACTTTTGCCAATGACCTGACCCTCAAAGGCATGAAGATCGTGGTCGATGCCGCACATGGCGCGGCGTACCAGGTCGCACCCATGGTGTTCCATGAACTTGGCGCAGAGGTGATCGCCATCGGCTGCGCCCCTGATGGTTTGAACATTAATTTTGAGGTCGGTGCCACGCATCCTGAGGCCTTGGTTGCGGCGGTCAAGGCGCATGGTGCGCACTATGGCATCGCACTGGACGGTGACGCCGACCGGCTTCAGCTGGTAGACGCGCAGGGCCGTTTATTCAACGGCGATGAGATTCTTTACCTGATGGTCAAAGAGCGACTGTCCCGTGGCGCAGGCGCGCAGCCCAAGCGTGCCAGTGACGTGGTTCCTGGCGTAGTGGGCACGCTGATGACCAATATGGCGGTGGAACTGGCGCTGAAAGCCCAAGGGGTTGACCTGGTGCGTGCCAAGGTGGGCGACCGTTATGTCCTGGAAGAACTGGAGCAGCGTGGCTGGTTGCTGGGAGGCGAAGGTTCGGGCCACTTGCTGGCGCTGGACAAACACACCACCGGCGACGGTCT
>JANMVO010000616.1:0-2382 GCA_031392805.1 Rhodoferax sp.
CACCTCGATCAGCGTGCCTTGCGGCCGCGCCAGTGCAGCCAGCAGCTCGGCCTCGAACTCGGCCGTTTTGGTGATCTTCACACCCGCATAGCCGTAGGCCCGCGCCAGTGCCGCAAAGTCGGGGTTGACCAGCGCCGTGCCCGCCACGTGCTGCGGGTAGTCGCGCTCCTGGTGCATGCGGATGGTGCCAAACATGCCGTTGTTGAGCAGCACGATGATGGTCTTGGCGCCGTACTGGGTGGCCGTGGCCAGCTCTTGGCCATTCATCAGAAAGTCGCCGTCGCCCGCGATCGTGAAGACGACTCTTGCCGCGCTGGCAAGACCCGCCACTCCCCTGCTCGTGATGGCAGCCGCAATGCCTGCGGGCACACCATATCCCATGGCACCATTTGTAGGTGCCAATTGGGTCTTGAAACCCTTCACCAAGCCGTGGTGCTTGAAGAAGCGGTGCATCCAGCTGGCAAAGTTGCCTGCGCCATTGGTCAGCACGGCATCCGCTGGCAAATGCTTTTGCAGGCTGGCCACGATGGCAGGCATGTCGACCACGCCGCGCAGCGTGTCCCCTTCCAGGCCAGGCATGGCCGTTGGCGTCATGTTGGCCAGGTAATCGGCGTTGCTGGCCTGCGCCCACGACTCCCATGGCACGGTCACCGGGGCCGTCAGCACCTCCAGCGAGCGCGCTGCGGCGTTCATGGTGGATTGGATCGCCAGATCAGCCTGGTACACGCGGTTCAACTCCTCGGCGCTGGCGTGAATATGCACCAGTTTTTGCTGAGGTCTGGGCGCGGCAAGCCAGGTGTAGCCGCCTGTGGTCATCTCACCCAGGCGCGGCCCAATGGCGATGATCAGGTCGCTGTCTTTGAGGCGCTGGGCCAACTTGGGGTTGATGCCAATGCCGACATCGCCCGCGTACAGCGGGTGAAAATTGTCAAACGTGTCCTGAAACCGGAAGGCATTGCCCACCGGCAGCTTCCAGTTCTCGGCAAAGCGCTGCAACGCCTGGGCGGCCTTCACGGTCCAGCCGCCACCGCCCGCAATGACCAACGGACGCTCTGATTTTAATAGCATCTCGCGCAGATAACGCAAGGACCCCGGGTCACTCCAGGCCTCGACGGGCTCAACACGTGGCAACGCCTGAGGCATGGCCCCCGAGGCATGGGCGGTGACCACGCTGGCCAGCATGTCCTCGGGCAGCACCAGCACCACCGGGCCGGGGCGGCCATTCATCGCCGTGGCAAAAGCGCGCGCCACGTATTCGGGGATGCGCCGCGCGTCGTCAATGCGCTCCACCCGCTTGGCCATGCCGCCGGTGCTTGGTCCGAAGAAGCTTAAAAAATTCACTTCCTGAAAGGCCTCGCGGTCACGCGTGTCGCTGACCACATCGCCGACAAACAGAATCATTGGCGTCGAGTCTTGAAAAGCGGTGTGCACGCCAATCGACGCGTTGGTCGCGCCCGGCCCGCGCGTCACAAAACAAATGCCGGGCCGTCCGGTCAGCTTGCCATGCGCCTCGGCCATGAAAGCGGCACCGCCCTCCTGGCGGTTGATGATGAATGTGATCTGGTCCGCATGGGCATGAAAGCCATCCAGCACCGCCAGGTAGCTTTCGCCCGGCACGCCAAATGCATGCGTCACGCCCTGCGCCACCAGGCATTCAACCAGTAAATGGCCAGCGATTTTTTGGCTTGGGGAAGTGGTTATTTTTTCGGTCATGGCCATGATTGTGCCGCCGGCGTGCCATGAGTTTAGTGCCCGGCACCCAGCGCGCGAGTCACCAACCCAACAGCCTGTGCGAACAAGTTTCACCAACTGCGCATATAGTGGCAACTCCTATCGCCCGGATGTTGACGGCCCGCAGGCTGGCAACCCCACCTCAACAAGGAAGACAACGTGAACACGACAACCCTGAACCGAACCGATAACCCCACAGATGCCAACCCTGCCAGCGGCCCAGCCCGCTTCGGCAGCGGCAAAGAAGTGCGCCGGCTTGAAGACGAGCTGCTGCTCAAAGGCCAGGGCCAGTTCACCGACGATGTGACGCCAGACAACCAGGCGCGTCTGCTGTTTCTGCGTTCGCCCTACCCGCATGCACGCATCAAATCGATTGACATCAGCGCTGCGCTGGCCCTGCCCGGCGTGCTGCAAATCACCACCGGGGCGGATCTGGTCAAGGCCGGCCTTAAACCCCTGCCAGGCACGGCGGGCTTCAAGCGCGCCGATGGCACGGACGGCAGGTCGGCACCGCGTCTGGCCCTGGCCCATGAGCGGGTACGCTACGTTGGCGAAGCCGTGGCCGCCGTGGTGGCCCTGACACTGGAGCAGGCGCGCAATGCGACCGAGGCGATCAACGTGGACTATGAAGAACTGCCGATGGCGGTGCAT
>JANMVO010000618.1:0-1952 GCA_031392805.1 Rhodoferax sp.
GTTGCAGGGTTTGGCGGCATCACGTGGTGCAGGTGGAACAGGCAAAGGCGCTGCACCGATTGCCATCGAGCGCGACCCCGTCACCGGTCAGGCCAGCATTCGCCTGCCGCTGCCCGATCCGGCCGTGCTGCAACGGCTGGCCAAGGCATTCGAGCCCTGGCTGAAGTGAAGTCGGGAAAGGCTATCGCCGCAGGCCCAATGCGTCCCACAGGAACTGGTAGGAAATTTCGCGGCGCCCCTGCTGACTGGCCTGCTGCGCCTCGCCGTCTTCATAGCTGTGCAGCAGGCCCTTGACGCGCTCCATGCCCGCAACGCTCTGGATTGCCTGGCGCGGCGTGCGACCTTCCAGCACGGGAATCGGCTCGTCGGTCCAGTTCGCGTAGGTGCGCTTGATGACGGCCTCCATCGCCGCAGCCAGGGTCTCGGCATCGAGCCCTGCAGGCATCGCCGAACTCGTCTTCACCTGCGCGTGCCGAGCCTGCACCCGAGCGCGCGACATCACGCCTTTGGGGTCAGACACCTCGCGCAACCGGAATTTCACCGACTTGCCAGCCAATGCATCAAACCAGTCGCGGCCCTGTTCGGCAAGAACCGCCGTTTTGTAAAAAACGCCCACGCGCTGGCCGCCCGCCACGACATTGATTGCGGCTCGCGAGCGGGTCTGGCCGTCGTCGGAGTCCAGCAAGCGATCCCAACCGGCCTTGCGGTCGCCCTGCACATCAGGCTGTGCCGCCAGCGCTGCGGCCAGCGCATCCCAGTCTTGTACGGCGTAGTGGTCGGTGGTGAACAGCATTGGTTCGCCGGAATGGCTGTAGGCGCAACGGCCGGCGCGCGAGCTGCTCCAGCCAGGCGCGCTGACCCGTCGTCAGCAGCGGCCCGCGCGGGCCCAACAACAATTCGGCCACGCGTTGGCGTTCTCCGCTGACCAGAATGTCGCCTTCGGCCAGCAGCCACTCGGTCAGATTACTTTGCAGGTTCTGCCAAAGCTCTTCACCGATGCTGTCCAAGGCCTCACTCGCTTCGTCCTGGTCGTCGAAGTTCTCGAACACGGCTCCCTCCATGGCTTCTTGCAAGGCAACGGCAAAGGCCTTGCGATGGTGCTGCGCCAGCCAGGTCATTACGCGCGCGCCCGCGCCCTCATGCGACTCTGCGGCGGGCGCCGCAGGCGCTACGGGCTTGCCGCAGCAGTGCTTGTATTTATTGCCGCTGCCGCCGGGGCAGGCGTCGTTGCGTCCGATTTTTTGGTTCATGGTGTTGTGCTTCAGGATGGGGTTGAAATCTCAAACGACAAAAAGTCTACCAGCCGCTTGTCCTGTGTCACCAGGTTGTGCGGTACCAGCAGGTATTTCCAGAGCTTTTTCCCACCCCGAAACCGCGGCCAAAATGATCTTTCTCCTGGTCTGAGGTGCCATTCAAAATTCCTTGCGGATCAGGAAGTCTGAAATTGTTATCTGGCTGTGATATTTCGGGACGTGGACGTGAGGTGGGTCAGCCACAGTTGGGTTATTGCCAACCCACTTCTGGAGAAATACCATGATCGCCCAAACTTCTTTAGCCCATCCGGTTGCATATTCTGCGGTTTCCAGCTTCACCGAATGCGCCTTCCCTGACACCACTCTCCCCGACACTGACAGCATCCCGGTGTCCTGGGGCGACATGGTTGCCCAGCGCGACTATCTGGTGCGTTTTGCGCAGCGCAAGCTGCATGACCCTGCGCTGGCAGAAGACGCCGTGCACGATGTCTTTGAGGCCGTGATTTCGGGCCGCGCCCTGTTTGCCGGGCGGGCGGCGTTGCGTAGCTGGCTGACGGCGATTTTGAAGTACAAAATAATCGATGTGATCCGTCAGCGCGCGCGCTTTGACAGCCATGAGACCGATGAGGATGACGACAACTCTCACCAGATCGAATGCACCGCTGCCCGACCCGATGAAATTGCCGAGCAGCGTGAGTT
>JANMVO010000654.1:0-2618 GCA_031392805.1 Rhodoferax sp.
CGCCCACCACAGGTCTATTGAAAGCGGAGCAAAGGCCAATCCTGCCGCTCAATCGACGCGGCCTGCTGGCGTTTGGCGTCGGCACTGTGGCGGGGCTATTGGCATCCGCAACACACGCTCAGGCTTGGCCGGGCAAACCGATCCATATTGTCATTCCCGCCCCACCAGGAGGAGCCACAGACGTATTGGCGCGGCTGATTTCCGACAAGCTCAGTCCGCGCCTGGGGCAGCCCGTCGTGGTTGACAACCGCCCCGGCGCCAGCGGCATCCTTGGCATTGATGCCGTGGCGAAGGCCGCGCCAGATGGCTACACGTTTTTGATTGCCCTGTCCGTCCAGATTTTGGGCAACCAATTCATGTTTGAGAAATTGCCGTACAACGTTGACCGCGATTTTGTACTGGTCTCGCAGTTGGTCGCTATTTCCGGCGGCGTCATCGTGGTTCACCCCAGCGTCACCGCCAACACCGGGCCGCAGCTTCTGCAGTACGTTGCCAGCCGCAAGGGCAGCTTGTCCTACGGGTCGTATGGGATGGGAAGTTTCCCCCATCTTATTTTTTCGCATATGTCGCAAACCCAAAATGCCGACATGGTTCACGTCCTGTACAAGGGCGAAGCGCCCATGGTGCAGGACCTGATTGGCGGGCAGTTCCAAATGGCCGCCGCCAGCGCACTGGTCGCCAAGCCGCACATTGAGTCGGGCAGGCTCAAAGCAATTGGTGTTGCCGGCGCCAATCGCAATCCCGCGCTACCCAATGTGCCTACTTTGTTGGAGCAGGGATTGACTGACGACGCCTACAACCTGGGTGGCTTTTTTGGCATGGCGGCGCCAGCCAACACACCCAAAGATATTGTCCAGCGCATGGCCCGCGAGGTTAAAGGCGTCTGCGACATGCCTGAAGTGAGCGGGCGTCTTGAGAGCCTGGGCTGGAGGGTGACCGCAGGGACACCTGAAGAGTTTGTCGAAAGCTGGAAAAAAGCTTACTCGGTGTGGGAGAGGTTGATTCGGCAATCTGGATTGAAAGCTGAGTAAATGAATGGTGGCTTTGTATTTGTCAGACCCTGCTGAAGCTTTCCAACGGCGAGAATTTTGGCAACTTGGTGCTGCAGGTAGCGGTAGATTGAAATTCATTTGCTACATTTTAAGTAGCTACTTACGCCCGTACCACGAGGGATAACGGCACTTTTTCCTCTCAAAAGTGGATTTCAATCGACCAACGCCGCATACACCATGTTGCGAAACAGGTGGCGGTAATACTCACGCTGGTTAGGGGCCTGGACCATCAGCATGGCAAACAGGTCTTCTGCCGGGTCTACAAAGAACGTGGTGCCCGCCAGACCACCCCAGTAGTACATGCCAACCGAGCCCGGCACGAGGGCGATGCCCAACGCGGTGCGCACTGCAAAGCCCAAGCCAAACCCATAGCCGGGCAGCAGCAAGTTGCTGGAGCCGCCTGCATTGACCGGGATGTTGCCCAGATGGTCGGCGGTCATGAAGTCCACCGTGCGCGGACCCAGCAGGCGCACGTCGTCCAGTTCACCCCGGTTCAGCATGAACTGCAGGAAACGCGCATAGTCCATCGCAGTGGATACCAAGCCGCCGCCGCCGGACTCGAACGCTGGCGCAGTGCGCACGTCATGCACACGCATTTGTGGCGCGCCATCAGGGTCGCGCGCAAACGGCTCGGCAATGCGGTCGTGTTGGGCGGGCGGTACTGAAAATCCGGTGTCGGCCATGCCCAGCGGCTTGAAGATTTGCTGGCTCAGATGCGCGCCCAGGGCCTGACCGCTGATCACCTCTATCAAGCGCCCCAGCACGTCGGTGGCGCGGCTGTATTCCCAAACCGTGCCGGGCTCGGCGACCAGGGGCAGGGCCGCCAGTGCTGGCGAAAATTCCGCGTTCGCCAAGTCCCGCGCGCCCGTGCGGGCTTGGGCGTACTGCCTTTGAACCGCATTGGCCCCCAGAAACTCATACGTCAGCCCGGCCGTGTGGCGCAACAAGTCCTGCACTGTCGCCGCGTTTTTCACGGGGTGGGTCTGAGGATCGCCGCCGCCGGTTGCCATGACCTGCTGCCCGGCAAACTCCGGCAGGACCTTGGCGACAGGGTCGCCCAGCAGCAGCTTGCCCTGCTCCACCAGCATCATCACCGCCACCGAGACCACGGGCTTGGTCATTGAGTAGATGCGAAACACCGAGTCGTGGGCCATGGGGGTTTTAGCGTCCGCGCGCTGAAACCCCAGTGCTTCGAACAGCGCAAGTTTGCCGTGGCGTGCAATCAGCGCGACTGCTCCGGGCAGACGCTGGCGGTCTATTTCACTTTGCAGTACCTCCAGCAGGCGCTGAACGCGCTGCGGACTCAAGCCAACTTGGGCAGGTGTTGTGGTGGGCAAAATGTGTGCGCTTTGCGTCATGCTCAATCCCTTTTTTTGTGGTCCATACATCGCCTGCAAAGCACAGGCTCCCTATGTGTCAAGTCCCATACCTTTGTCGTGCCAGCGCCGCACCCTGCGCCAAGGCCTGCAGCTTCTTGACGGCAATCTCACGGCTCATCGGCGCCAGACCGCAGTTGGTGCACGGAAACAGCCGGGCGCGGGGCACAAACTGCAGCGCCTGGCCAAT
>JANMVO010000655.1:0-3081 GCA_031392805.1 Rhodoferax sp.
GCAAGGCTCGTTCCAGTGCCAGCGCCGGCACAGACTGGGGCCGGATCGCCGCACTGACCAGTACGCCAGTGTCGATAACAATCGGCCTATCGAAGTTCATTGACCAGACGCGTCACGTCGACGTCGGTCAGGGCCGCAGCCGCTGCGGCCACGCCAGGCTGTTGTGCGAGTTGCTCGCGGTATTGTGCGTACCAGCGACTCGCCGCTTCACGACGTGTACGCAAGTCAGACAACACCTGCATATCCTGGTCACAAATCACATAAGCCACCGGTCGACCCCGCCGGGTGACCTGCACCGGTTCGCGTTGCGAACGGTCAATCAACTCACCGAAACGGCTTTGAGCCTCTACAGAAGTAAGGGTCAACACTGTGAAATCCTTGAAATGGCCATAATGGACGATTCATGGATTATAGCGATGTGACTCCGTGCTTGCTGAGCTTGCCTAAGGGATTCGGAGGCGCGTTACTAACAGTTCAAACTTTAAAGGACAGATCAACGAGTCAAAGAAGAGTTTTCATAATGTGGTAATTACGATCTGACCCCCATTATTCTTGATGATTTAATTAGAATCTTGCGTATTCCGGTGATCGTGACCAGTCACGGTCGACCGGAAGACCCAGAATCTGACCCCAATTACTTTACTTTTGCCCGCTTGATAGCAGCTTTTGCGCTACACGCTTGACAAAGCGTATCCCATAAAATACATTTTGAAGATGAAAACTATCCACACCACCGAAGCATTCAACGCGTGGTTCTCTGGATTGAGAGACAAGCAGGCCGCCGCACGCATCCAGATGCGTATCGACCGGGCCGAAGATGGCAACTTCGGCGATTGCACGCCGGTGGGTGAAGGGGTTTCAGAAATGCGGATTCACCACGGGCCAGGTTACCGTGTTTATTTCACTCAACGCGGCACGGAGATTGTGATTTTGCTGGCAGGGGGTGATAAATCCACCCAAGCCAGAGACATCAAAACTGCGCTCGAAATCGCGCGAAAGATTTAGGAGAACCCTCATGGAAACCATCAAACTGCACAAATGGGACAGCGCTGAACATCTCAAGACCGATGAAGACATTGCGCTTTACCTGCAAGCCTGCCTGGACGAAGCTGGCGACGACGCGGCGTTTATTGCGAAGGCGCTAGGCACGATTGCCCGCGCCAAAGGCATGACCCAGTTGGCCCGCGACACAGGGTTGGGGCGCGAGAGCCTTTACAAAGCATTATCAGGCGAAGGCAACCCGAGCTTTGCCACCATTCTCAAGGTCATGTCGGCGCTTGGCATCAAGTTGCACGCTGAGATTGCTCGTGCCTGAACTGCGATAGCCCGGCGAGCGGTCTTCGGGTGCCTGATAGATCTGGCTGACGCGGTGGTAGTCCCAAACCGCGCAGGCGACTATTGATACTAATAATATAGCAAATAGTGACCGTATGACAAGGGCTACAGGCTGATTTGACGGTTTATTTCGCATTGTTCGCCGCGCCCGGTATGGCCAGTGTGGCGTTCACTGGCTCTACCCCGGTGGCCAAAATCATCAACCGCACGCTCGCCGCGAAGGACGGCCCCATCGTCCGGCTGATTACCGAGACCGGCGGCATCAAGGGTGCCGCCAGAGAGCTTGTCTGCGGTGACCCGGCTGAGCTGGCGACCGACATTGGCCCGGTAATTGACGCCCAGGCGCGTGACGGCATTCAGAGCCACATCCAGCGCCTTAATAGAGAGTAAAAACCGCTTCTAGCCTTTGGTGGTATTGAACAATATGCTTCATAATACATAGCAAGTCTGATTTTGCCCCAGGCTTTTGAAGTCCAAAGCATTGCCAACGTGAAGCATGAGATCTTCGACCCGGACCGGCACATCGTGCGCTGGCGGGGTGATCCTCTTGCCATGATGGAGCAGATTAACGCGCTAGACGGCGGCGCAGGGTCAGGCGGTACTGCGCCCGGCTGCGGCCTGACCTTCGGCATCCAGACCCCCATTGATTCAAGAGCGCAGGCCTTGGCATGCGCCGCCCAAGTCGGCAACGTCTACATCAACCGCAACCAGATCGGCACCGAGGTCGGCGCGCAACCCTTCGGCGGCGAAGACTTAAGTGGCCCCGGCCCCAAAGCGGGCGGCCCGCATTACCTGGTCCGCTACTGTGCAGAGCAGACCATCATCGGGAACACCACGGCGGCTGGCGGGATAAGAGAGTGTCAAATAGGTCGGGGATGCCCAGGTTGCCGACGGTGGCCAACCAGCCGCTGCCGGGCGGACATTCCCGCGAGCTGTTTGGACCCGATTCAACGGATTCCTGCCCGCCACCAAAACCAAAGATTTTCAGGTCCTTACGCTGTTGTGGCCCTTGTGTTCCGGGCAGATGTGCCTCATTGCGTTTGTCACCGACGGCACTGAAGTTAGAAAGATTTCGCAGCACATAGGCGTGCACGCCCAAGCGCCCCGAACCACCTCGGCGCTTGGGCCACCGCTGTGGGACATGTGTCGTGCGCAGGTGCAGGAGAGTGAAGGTGTCGAGCCCGAATGGGATATTTTCGCTCAGGCCGCACTATCAGATCGATCAGTGCATCAGTTGGTGAACGGGGAAGACGAGTGGCTCCAGGCTCGCCCTGGGTTGGGCGCGGGCCCACGACCGGCGAAACCAGCCGAGCGGGCCGGCCAGGCTACAGCTGCCGATGGCGAACTTGCGAATCCCGGCGCCAATGTGAGCTGCAAAACTTTGTCTTGCATGACAGTAAAGGCGAACCTTCCTTCGTCCGATGCGAATGAATTTCCTATCCGTTTTCATCAGGGTCCGTTGTCGTATGTTGACAAAGGACAAGTGCCGCCAGCCGTCGTAGAAGGCGATGCGGAACTACGACAGTCCTGATGCAGGGTCGTTGCGACGGCGCCACCATTGGCCACAGTGCCGCCTGTGGAGGTGATGGTCGGGCATGTCGCGCCGGCTGAACTTTCAATGTAGTAGTTCTGGTTATCCAGTGAATCGTTCACATTGCTGTAAGCCTGAACATTGCGCATATTCGATGTCAAGAAGGAACTGGCGGCGTATTCGAACCGGCACACCTTGGTCTGGTTGTTGGATGT
>JANMVO010000707.1:0-1816 GCA_031392805.1 Rhodoferax sp.
CAGCGCCGAGCGGTAAAGGTCTTCGAGCTTGACAAGTGGTTTCCAGACATTCTTTCATGCATGAATTCACGACCCTTGCAGTGATGATTCGCGGGGGAGAGGCGGAGGATTCCACCAATGGCCTGCGAAAGTAGGGCTAGGGCCAGGGCGATCTGGCACTTGATCTTGCCGGTTATCCAGTGCAGGTTGAGCGCCGTGCGCCATGCCAGCCGCAGCGTGGTGATGGACCAAGGCACGATTGTGGAGAGCGGTACGCATGCAGCGCTGCTGGCCAGACAGCAGGGCATCTATGCGCATTTGTGGCGCATGCAGGATGGGGGGGAAGTCTGTTGACGCGACACCAGTCGCTGAAGTAGATGCTCAGGGCGCCGCGTCATGAGCCCCCGAAAACTCTTGCCGTCAGGCGTGGCTGGCCTGCGCCAGCGCGTTCGCCGCCCATTGGTTCAGGCTAAGGCCGGCCACTTTGGCCGCAATGCTGGCCTGCGCGTGCACCTCGGGCGGCGCGCGCAGCAGCATGCGCCCGGAAAACGGCTTGTTGGCAGGCAACCCCAGCTTGGCGCAGTGCGCCAGGTAGTCGTCAACCGATTCATGAAACGCGGCTTCCAGTTCGTCCACGCTGCTGCCGTGGAAGCCCACGATGTCGCGGATGCCAGCCAGGTGGCCGACAAAAATCCGGTCGCCCTCGTCAAACTCAATGTGGGCGCTGTAGCCCTTGTAAAGCAATGTGTTCATGGTGTTATTCCAATCTCCTGCAAAAATCTGCGCGCATCTGACACCCGATACCGCAAGGCTTCACGCTGCGGATGCGGCCGGTGGAAGCGCAGTGTCACGCCACTGTGCGCAAACGCCACCGAAGACCCCGAGCCCTCGGTGCGCTCGCAGCCTACGGCCAGCAACAACGCCTCAATCTTGCGCCAGGCCAGAGCGCCGTTGACGGGGTTGGCAAAGACCTGCTCAACCCAGTTTTCAAATTTGCCGCGCCACTTCTCAACACGTCAGCGTCTCAGCGTGCAAAGCGTTTTGCGACTGCGTCTTCCTGGCTGGCTTTGATGAAGTGTTGCGCGTCCTCGGCGAGGAGGAACCGGTCCGTGACCAGGGCTTGCACCGCTGCTTTGACCTTGCTGACATAGTTCGCGTGGCTGCCATAGCGCTCTTCGAGTGATGGGCGCGGGTCGCCATTGGCCTCGCGCTCGGCCAGGGTCGCAGGCAGCGGCGAATAGCTTCCATCACGATCGCAGAGCTCGCCATCCGGGAAGGGGGCTTTGTAGAGGTTCCACCCGGTGTAGGTGGCAAGCGGCGCGGCGATGTCCGGCAGCCGGATGCCGACAACCTCATTGCCGTCGCTGCCCACTTTGGCGACCAGCGGCCGGTAGGGGCTGGGCGCTGTCTCGCGCGGATTTACCCAATCGCCAAATTCCGCTATTTCATTGGTGGCGCTTGCCATGGCCATGCCAGGCACGCGTGGAAAGCCGGTTTCACTGGCTTCTACCAGCGTCTGCGTGCCAAGCGTCGGCACGCGGCTGGCGGGCGGCGCCCGGCCCAGGCTCACCCACTCGTCAAGGGCGACCAGCAGCGCGCGCAACGCAGGGGCGGGGCTGTGGGGGTTGCGCAGATTCATGCAGGGGCCGAGGTCGGGCTTCAGCCCCGCGCGTCCGGCGTGCTGGGTGCCAGCCACCAGAAACACCCGCGCGCCGGCGGGCAGTGGCAAGTCGTGTTTGCCAAGCGGATCGGTGTGCAGCAGCGAAGCGCCCTTTTGCCAGTATTCGGACGAGGTGTTGACCTCGATCCACAGCGGATCGAAGCCGTCGTTGCGCAA
>JANMVO010000001.1:0-1771 GCA_031392805.1 Rhodoferax sp.
CTTCTGTTGACCGGATTTGACATGCTGCTGGGTGCCGGCGTGAAGGGCGCGCCAATCGGCTGGCACCTGATGGCCGGCATCGGAATTTTGATGTGCCTGCTCTTTGGCCATCTTTACTATGGACCTTTCCGCCGACTTAAAAATGCCATAGGGCAGGCCGACTGGATGGAAGCCGGGCAGCGCCTGGCACAAATTGCGACGCTCGCCACCCTTAATTTTGCACTGGGCTGGCTGGCGATTGCTGCCGTGATTCTCGTGAAGTGATCGTCTCCCGTCAATTAATGTGAAAGTAACAGCCATGCTCCGGAGCGCTTCGCTTGCGGGCATGGCTATCAGTGCAGCGGCGATAATTTCGCCATGACCACACTGCCCCCACTGCCCTGCTATCTCAACGGCGAATTTACGCTGCTGCCCGACGCAAAAATCAGCGTCATGGACCGTGGCTTCATCTTTGGCGATGGCGTGTATGAGGTGGTGCCAGTCTATGCAGGCCAGCCGTTTCGCTTTGATGCGCACATGGCGCGGCTGGACCGGTCTTTGCGCGAGCTGCGTATGGCCAACCCGATGACACATGCCCAGTGGCACGACGTTATATCCAACTTAATAGCTAACTATGCATACTCCACAAGGGCTAGCGCCACAAATATTGACCAGCTGATCTATATCCAGATCACCCGCGGCGTGGCCCTGCGCGACCATGTCATGCCCGAGCACATCACGCCCACGGTGTTCGTGATGAGCAACCTGATGAAGCCGCCAACCCCCGCGCAGCGCGCCAGCGGCGTGACCTGTGTCACCGCAGACGATTTCCGCTGGAAGAAGGCCCACATTAAAAGCACCAGCCTTCTGGGTGCGGTGTTTGCACGGCAGATCAGTTTTGATGCCGGCGCAACCGAGACCGTGATGTTTCGCGACGGCTGCCTGTCTGAGGCTGCTGCCTGCAATGTGTGGGTGGTCAAGGATGGCAAGGTGTTGGGCCCGCCCAAAGACAACCTGGTGCTGGAAGGCATTCGGTACGGGCTGATTGAAGACATCTGCCGCGAGCAGGGCGTGGGCTTCGAGCTGCGCCGCATCAGCCGCGATGAAGTGGTGAACGCCGACGAGCTGCTGCTGTCCAGCGCCACCAAAGAAGTCCTGGCCATCACGACGCTTGACGGCCAGCCCGTGGGCCACGGCGAGACGCGCGGCAAACCCGGACCCATCTACGCCAAACTGCACGCGGGCTATCAGACGGCCAAAGAACGCGCGAAACTGGAGGCATCCTCTTTCCCCCGGGGAGAGGCGAAACTGAATGCGTCCCCTCTCCCCAAGGGAGAGGGTTAGAGTGAGGGCGGCTTGAAACCATGACCGCAAACACCCCCCCCGGCGCGCCATCAGACGCCCCCACGCCGCGCCAGGAATCGCTGATTGAGTACCCCTCGCTGTTCCCGATCAAGGTCATGGGCGTGAAAGTGGATGGCCTGGTCCACGCCATCACCCACATCGCCCACCAGTTCGACCCAAAATTTGATGGCAGCACGATTGAGCTGCGCGAGAGCAAAGGCGGTAAATACCTGGGTGTGACCATCACCGTCACCGCCACGTCCAGAGAGCAACTGGACGAGCTGTACCGAACTTTGAGCACGCATCCCATGGTCAAGGTGGTGCTGTAGGTTTGTCCAGCGCAAAACATCCGAAAACTTCCACAGACCGATGTTTCGTAGGTCTTAAGAAAGTTTTCGGGGAATTTCTTTAATGAGAACCGAAGCCTCAGCACCTTAGGAATTGTAAA
>JANMVO010000072.1:0-5498 GCA_031392805.1 Rhodoferax sp.
GAAGCCCTGGGCATGACCGTGCCCGGTGGCGCCTCGCCACCGGCCGTCACCGCCGACCGCATCCGCGTGGCCGAACTCACGGGCACCCAGGCGGTGCAAATGGCGCATGAGCGGCTCACCATCGACAAGGTGCTGACCGCCGCCGCCTTCGAGAACGCGATGCGCGTGCTGCTGGCCATCGGCGGCTCCACCAACGGCATCGTGCACCTGACGGCCATCGCCGGGCGCATGGGGTTTGAGGTGGATCTCCAAGCACTGGACCGCATGGGCCGCGAGACCCCGGTGCTGCTCGACCTGAAACCCTCGGGCCAGCACTACATGGAAGACTTTCACCACGCAGGCGGCATGGCCACTCTGTTGCGTGAACTCAAACCGCTGCTGCGCCTGGATGCGCTGACGGTGACCGGCCGCACGCTGGGTGAAGAGATTGAGCGCAGCGGGCCAGGCTTCAGGCAGGAGGTGGTGCGCCCCATCAGCCACCCGATCTATCCGCAGGGCGGCATCGCCGTGTTGCAGGGCAATCTGGCCCCCGGTGGCGCGATCATCAAGCAGTCGGCAGCCGACCCCCAACTGATGGAGCACGAAGGCCGCGCCGTCGTGTTCGAGAACGCCGAAGACCTGGCCGCGCGCATTGACCACCCCGATCTGGACGTCACCGCCGACGACATTCTGGTGCTGAAAAACATTGGCCCCAAAGGCGCGCCCGGCATGCCCGAGGCGGGCTACCTGCCGATTCCCAAGAAGCTGGCACGCGCCGGCGTGAAAGACATGGTGCGCATCTCTGACGGGCGCATGAGCGGTACCGGTTACGGCACCATCGTGCTGCACGTCACCCCCGAGTCGGCCGTGGGCGGGCCGCTGGCGCACGTGCGCAATGGCGACCGCATTCGCCTGAGTGTGGCGAAGCGCGAGATCACCCTGCTGGTGTCGGCAGAAGAGCTGGCCCGGCGCACTGCGCAAAACCCGGTGACAGCGCCGGTGGGCGCGCGTGGCTACCACAAGCTGTTTCTGCAAACGGTGACTCAGGCGGATCAAGGGGTGGATTTTGATTTTCTGCGTGCTGCGCAAACTCGGGGCACGGTGCCATCAAGCCCTCACATTTTTGTAAAATAAGGCCATGGCCCTCTATTTTATTGGACAGTTTGCTACTATTTATATAGCACTTCATCCATCAAGCCGCACGTTTCGATGCTGCACAGCGGGTCATGGCCTCGCTCGGCATATGCAGCATGGGATTGTCGATGCGCGGTACCGGATGTGTTTTAGCCGGATGTTTTTTAGTTTGACCTACAATTTGGGGATAAACTATATTTTGGAGTACCCATCATGCAAACCTTTACCATCCGCGACCTGCGTGACCGTTCGGGCGAGCTGACTCGCGAGGCAGAGGCCGGACGTTTGTCCCTGGTCACGCGCCATGGGCAACCGCTCTTTGTGAGCGTGCCGTTTAGCGGCGACGTGTTGGCGCACGGTGTGGGGGCAGCGCTGGCGGTGACTCTGTTTAAGCAAGGTGATGTGTCGCTGGGCAAAGCAGCCGAAATTGCAGGCATGCGTTATGCACAGTTTTTGACGCATGTGAGTGCTTTGGGCATTGCAGTCACGGACTATGAGCCGGGCGAACTTGAAGCAGAGCTAAAGGTACTGAACAGTTAGCCCATGCTGCCAGTCATCATCGCAGACGCCGGCCCGCTGATTGCACTGTCCAAGCTGGAACTGTTGAACCTGTTGCCCCAGGTATTTGCCCGCCTGATCGTCCCCAAGCCCGTGCTGATGGAAGCCACCGTCGAGGGTCAGCTTGGGGCGGATTCCGTTCTGCAGTTTGTTGCAGACAACGGTGGTTTTATTGAAATCCTGTCAGCTGTGCAGGGCGAAATGATTGATGCATTGAGCGTCACGCTGGGGCGCGGCGAGGTGCAAGCCATCCATTGGGCGCGCGAGCTTGGCCATCCAGTGTTCCTGGATGACCGTCGTGCCCGCAAACACGCTGTGGCCAACGGCGTGCAAGTCTTTGGCATTGGAGGTTTTGTTCTCAAATGCAAGCAGCTGGGGCTGATTGATGCGGTCGTGCCGTTGCTGCATAAGTTGCAGACACATGACTACTTCCTGGCCGATGCGCTGGTGGAAAAGTTAGCCGTGGCGGCCAATGAACATGTTTAAAAAACTGGCAGCCAACGCGCCTGTGCTGCGCTACCACATCCGATAGGCTATGCACTCAAAGACATTGCGGCTGGAAGCTGCACAACGCGCTGGTGCTGTTTAACCCGGTTCCGGTGAATGAGTAATCTACAAACTAATTCGTGCTACGATTTGATTTTCGACTTATGTTTTAAAAATCATGACTTCAGTCGCATTGTCACCAAAATTTCAAATCGTCATACCAAAAGATGTTCGTAAAGCACTTAACCTGGTTGCTGGCCAGCGAATGGAGGCCCGTGTGGTGGGCGACCGTGTAGAACTGGTGCCTGAACTGCCCATTTCCGCTATCCGAGGGATGTGCCGTGGCATCAACACAAACGTGCCCAACGACGCAGAGAATGCGGAAGACCACACCGCATGAACGTCGTTGATTCGTGCGGATGGTTGGAGTACATCGCCGACGGCCCAAATGCCTCTTTTTTTGAGCCCGCGCTGGCAGATTTGCCCAAGCTGGTGGTCCCCTCAATCACGATCTACGAAGTGTGCAAACGGATTCTTGTGCAACGGGGCCAGACGTTTGCAGACCGGGCAGTGGCGGCGATGGGCAGAGGCCAGGTGGCGCATCTTGATGCGGCCGGCCTGCGCCTGGCTGCCATCGCATCACTGCGCTACAAGCTTGCCATGGCGGATGCCATCATTTGGCAAACTGCACAAGCGCACGGGGCGCAGCTTTACACCCAGGATGCTGACCTCAAAGACGCACCCGGTGTGCAGTACCGCGCCAAACGGGTTTGAGGTTTCAAACGCCCACGGGGCTTCAATACGAACGAAGTGCAATTCCCCATTGCCCCGCAACCCGGGTCAAGATCCACAGGTTTTTGTGTTGGCTCAAAACGCTGCCGTCCGCAGCGCGACGGGTGTAGGTCACCATGAAGTGGACTTTGTCGCCTGACGCTAGCACCGGCTCTTTGGATTCATACAGTGTGCAGTGCCAGCCATTGGCCTTGAGCTGGTCAAAAAAATCAGCCGGGTGCTGCCCAGCTATGGGCCAGACCAGTTGCTCTGCACCCGACAGCATGACGTGGGGAAAGTGAAGCGCGCTGTCCATTCCCATCACATCGCAGGCATTGAAGGCCGCAGTGAAACGGTCCAGGCAGGCTGAAGCCTGCTGAACGGTTTGATCATCCGAGCCAACCTGGTCTGCCGGTGCGACGAAACGGTGAAAATCGGTCATGGCGTGGATGCACAGAGTTGATGAAGGAGCCAGGCCAAAATTCAAGGCCAGGCGCGTGAAATTTCGCAATGCATAAATGCTATATATTTAGTATCTAACTATGCATATCCGATAAGGGCTAGAGGCCAATTTGACGGCTATTTTCAAACCAAACCATCACTGAATGATGTTCTTGTTCTATGTAATCGGTTGAATTCGTCTTGGACGAAACTTCCTGGCAACCGGCATGCTTCATCGAAAAAGAGTTGAGCAGACGTTGCTACAAATTTAATAACTACTTATGCATATCTGATAAGGGCTAGAGGCGCGTTTTATGTCTCAGTCCGGCGTTTGGAGTCCCACAGTCCAGTCAATGGTCATCCACCCGCCCCCGCAGCGCCTTGGTCTCTGAGCGCTGGCTTTTGCCTTCCAGACGCCGCTGTTTTGAGCCATAGGTCGGCTTAGTGGCACGGCGTACGCGCGGCGGCAGTGCCACGCTGCTCACAATCTCATGCAGCCGCGCAAAGGCATCCAGCCGGTTCATGTCCTGCGTGCGATGGTTTTGCGCCTTAAGCACCAGCACGCCTTCATGGGTGATGCGGCTGTCGCGCAGGGCCAGCAGGCGCTGTTTCACGTCGTCTGCCAGGCTGGAAGCCCCGATGTCAAAACGCAAGTGGATGGCGCTGGAGACCTTGTTGACGTTTTGCCCGCCCGCGCCCTGCGCGCGGATGGCAGTAATCTCGACCTCGGCTTCCCTGATCTCGATGACGCGGGGCTCAGCCATGGATGCCGGTGATGTGTGTTGCGACCATCGCACCAGGCGGGGCATAGTGAAGCTGGACGATGGCATGCATGCAGAAATAATACAGCAAGACGCCGGTAGTCCGCCCCACCCCGGTGAAAACCAAATTTCGGCCAATAAATTCGATAAAAACGGGCTGTAGCCCTCGCCCCACCTTCATAGTTAGCTATTATTAATATAGTTTTTTTTGTTCAGAGGGCGGCGCTCTTCAAAGCCACCAACGGCAAGCCAGTGATGCGCGCCGCGTGCTGCACCAGATCGGCATTGAACCACTCTGCCGCCTATGCTTTAGGCAGGCTGGCCGCCACCGCGTCCAGGTTGCTGCGCATGCGCGCGCGCGCATGGGCCGCCTCAAACCGCAGCATGGCCTGCACGAACGAGCGGTCGCCAAACGACAGCGAGGCCTCGGGAGACGCCAGGAAACCTTCAAAGATGCTGCTCATGGGAGATGTTGATTGGCTTGGCGAATGGGGTACGCCCTCACCCTAGCCCTCACCCTAGCCCTCTCCCGGGGGGAGAGGGGAAAAATGCAACAGGCCATCACCCATGCAATGGGTTATGCATCAGCGGCGCAGCCGCATCTGATCCGGCAGCGGCACCGAGCGACGCAGCACGCCCTCCCCCAGCCACAGCGCGGAGCGTCGCGCGCGCTGGGTCACCGTCGCTGTGCACGCCTTCACCGGGGAACACGCGAAAGGTGCGCGCGGTGCTGATGCGCTCCTCCACCGTCTTGATCTCGGTCCACATGAAATCGGCCAGTTGCACCAGGAAAATCTTGTCGGGGTCGACCATCTCCAGCTCGTCCAGCAGGGTCTTGGTGGCGAACATGTGAAACGAGTCCAATCCCAGGCCCAGGTTGGGCATGTCTGCCTGCGAGATGACGTTCCAGGCCTGCGGGAATTCATTGATGGTGCGGCCCCACGACAGGCCTTCAAACGCGATCTTGATGTCTTGGGGAATCGCCAGCATGGCCAGCTTGCGCAGGTCTTTGACGATGGCCGAGGTGTCCCCGGTCGCGTGGGTGGAGGTGCTGGAGCACGCCAGCAGCTGAATTACCGCAGCATCGCCGTGCCCCTGCTGGACCGCCACGGCGACCTGGCCGACGGCCTTAACCTGTCCATGCCCATGGGCAATGACAGCACCGAAGACGCCGTGGCTCGCGTGCTGCCGGTGCTGCAGGAGACGGCGCGGGCAATGCGCAATTTCATTTGACGGGTTTGGCTGACTTGGCTGACTCAAAAGATCACAAGGCAAACCCAAGCGCCTCTTTCACGCCGTTTTCAACAAGCTTGAAATCACCGCGCGACATCGTACCCACACGTTTTAACAGGCGGGTTGACTTGTTGA
>JANMVO010000267.1:0-8347 GCA_031392805.1 Rhodoferax sp.
CAGTGCCAGCATCCACCCAGACTACTGAAAAGAAACGCCCGACCCATGCGGAGATCATTGCTTCGCCGCGCTCCACCTTTGTTGGCGCTGCGGACATGCCCTGGAAGGCATCGAAGTTCCCTGGCGTTGAAGTCAAAATCCTCTATGAGGATGCGGCCACTGGCATGCTGACCGTGCTGTCGCGCATGGCCCCGGGTTCTTTCATCCCACTGCACACGCACACTGAAATCGAGCAGACCTATGTGCTCGAAGGCAGCCTTGAAGATGAGCAGGGTGCCGCCACTGCGGGCAATTTCGTCTGGCGTCCGGCGGGCAATACCCACATCGCCCGCGCACCGAAGGGCTGTCTGTCGATCTCATTTTTTATCAAGCCCAACAAATTCTTCGACGATGTGCTCTGGTTCAACCAGCTTGACACAAAAAGTTGAGGCCTGTCCACCCGGCTTACCCGGCCGCAGGGCGTGCAGACCGGTTTGCTGAATCAGGCTATCCGCTATCCGTATACCCACTCTGAAAGACGGAGCGATGATGAACATGCGTTTTTGGTCGAACTCATTGAGTTGCATCAGGCACCTGCTGCTGATGTGCGCCGCAGGCGTCGCGTGCACGGTCATGGCGCAATCCGATCCGGCGACGGCCTTGCGCGCCAAATACGCGGTGCTTGGCGAACAACTGCGGCGGAACCAGTTCAAGCGACCCCTGGTTCTCGATTCCACAGAAGCACAGAGCCGTATCAAAGGGGACATCTTCGGCGTCGTCGACTACCCGTTTGAATTGGTGAATGCCGCCCTGAACAATCCGGATCACTGGTGCGACGTGATGATCCTGCACCTCAACACCAAATACTGTCATGCCGCGATGGGGCCGACGGGCACCACCCTGAAAATCAACATTGGCAAGAAGACGCCCGAAGATCTGGCCAACGTGGCACGGGTGGAATTTATCTACAGCGCCGCCGCCACCAGCCCGGAATACCTTGACATCGTGCTCAGTGCAAAAGACGGGCCGCTGGGCACCAGCGATTACCGAATTCACCTGGAAGCGGCGGCGCTCTCCAGCAACAAGACATTTTTGCACCTGACCTATGGGTATACCGTGAATTTCGGCGCGCGCCTCGCCCTGCAGACCTATCTCGGGACTATAGGGAGTGACAAGGTGGGATTCACCGTGACGGGCAAGCGGGCCGATGGCGAACCGGACTACATCGGCGGCGTGCGTGGTCTGGTCGAACGAAACACAATGCGTTATTACCTTGCAATAGATGCCTTCCTGGCGTCTGCCCGCACTGCGCCCGAAGCGCAGCTTGAGCAGCGTTTGCAGAACTGGTTTACAGCAACTGAGCAGTATTCACGCCAATTGCATGAAGTGGACCGGCCGGCCTACCTTGAAATGAAGCGCGCTGAATATTCCCGACAGCAAACCGGGCGTTAATTGGGCATTGATTCAGGCTCGGTGGTCTGGTGCAATCGCCCGCAAAAATTGTCGCTGGCTGCTGAATGCGCCGTTCCTGGGCCGGTCCGGGCGCGGGCGCAGGGCAAACCCATTCTGATGTTGATGTCGAAGCGAAAGACTGAGACATGCGCCACAAAATACTATTATATACATAGCTAACTATGCATGGTACACAAGGGCTACAGACCTAAAATTATTCCAAATTTGCATCCAAGTGCCAATGCAGGCGCTGGATGGAGCGCAACGTCACGCGGCCGTGGCCGACAAAGCCTGATGTTGTCATCGATGCAAAACGCCTCAATCTTCGGCTATCACAAAGTCAATAAACCCGCGCTCCACATTGGTGGACACCAGCTTGACGCGGATTTTGTCACCCACCTTGAAGCCCGGCGAGGTCGTCACCAGCTTGCCTTCGGCAGGCGGGGTGAACACGCGCACCCAGACGCCTTTGGCAGAGGCACCGGTCACGACACCGTCAAAGTGCTGGCCAATGCGCGATTCGAGCAGCATGGCGGCTTCGGACTTGCGCATTTGGCGCTCGACTTTCTGGGCAGAGTCTTCCTGGCGGGTGCAATGCAGGGCCAGCTCGCCCAGCTCGGCCGTGGGATAGGGCGTGGGAAGATTTGCCAGAGTGGCCTTGAGCAGGCGCGAGGTGATCAAATCCGGATAGCGACGATTCGGCGCGGTGGAGTGGGTGTAGTCGCGCACCGCCAGCCCAAAGTGGCCGATGGGCACGCCGCCTGGGGTCTCCACCACATACTCGCCGCGCCCCATGAGCTTCACGATCACCAGCGACAGATCGGGAAAGCGCAGCGGGTCGGCCTTGTGGCGTGCGGCCAGAAAGGCCTCCAGCGCTTTGGAATCAGGCTCAGGCGGCAGCACTTCGCCATACTCCTTGGCCACGCCCACGATGCGCAGCCAGCGCTCGGGTGAGCGCACCACGCGCCGCAGCGAGGCCACGCTTCTGGAGGCCAGATAGCGCGCGGTGCAGCCGTTGGTGGCGATCATCAATTCCTCAATCAACTGGCGCGCGCGGTTTTGTTCTTGCTGGCGAATATCGACCACCCTGTCGCCCTCGAACACGGCGTGCGGCTGGAAGGTTTTGAACTCCAGCGAGCCCTCGGTGCGCCGACGCGCACGCAGTTGCTGGGCCACCGAGTCCTGGGTGCGAAGTTGCGCTTCCATGCCCGGCACGGCAGCGGCTGCCGCAGGCAAAGCGGCCGTGCCATCAATCCACGCACTTAGCGCGTCATAAGCCAGCTTGGCCTTGCTGCGCACCCGCGCCCGGTACACGGTGGCGCCAGCCAATGATGCATCGGCGTTGAAGACCATCTCGGTCACAATGGCCAGCCGGTCTTCATCCGGGTTGAGCGAGGTCAGGTTTGTGGACAGGCGCTCAGGCAGCATCGGGAAGATGCGTGCCGAGGTGTAGACGGATGTGGTGTTGACACGGGCGTGCGCGTCAATCGGTGTGCCTTTTTTGACCAGCGCGTCCACATCGGCAATGGCCACGAACAATTTGACAGCGCCCTGAGGCAGCACCTCGCACACGGTCAGCTGGTCCAGATCGCGCGAGTCATCGTTGTCGATCGAACACCATAGCAGCCCGGTCAGGTCTTGTATGCCCGAGCCCGCCTCGATCCCGGGGCCGGCAATAGTCGCCAGTTGCTGGCCGACAGCTTGCGCAAACTCGGGTTGCAGCCCGCGCTCGGACATGGCGCTGGTGGCAAGACGGACGAGGTCGGATTTTTGATGGGGTCGATGGGTGTTCATGGCCGCAATATACATCCGCCTGACAACGCCTGGGATACGCCAGGAATCGGGGCTCATCAGGAGCTCGCAGCCCTGAACCGTTGTGTCTTGGCCTTAAGCAAGCATTGCACGCAGGCGCGGCCACAGCAGATTCACTGTCAGGCCGGCCATCACCAGTGCCGCAGCGGCCAGCTTCCACGCGGGCAGCGGTTCGGCCAGCCAAAGCGCCGATGCGCCCATGCCAAATACCGGTACCAGCAGCGCCAAGGGCGCGATCATCGCGGTGGGGTAGCGCGCCAGCAGCCATCCCCATGCCGCGTAGCCAAAGAGCGTGTTGCCCCAAGCCTGCCACAATACTGCGCCCCAGGTAGCAGCATCCGCGTGGCGCAGCCCGCCAGACACCGCGTCCCAGCCTTCAAACACAAGGGACAATGCGAGCAGCGGTGGCACCGCGAAAGCGCTTGACCACACCACGTAGGCCAGCATATTGGCGGGTTTGCCCTGCTTGGCGGTCATGTTGGCGCACGCCCAGGACAAGGCACCCAGCAACAACAACGCCAGCCCGAAGGCGGTGGTGCTGCCATCGGTGTGCAACACAATCACCGCAATGCCCGATGTTGCCAGCAGCAGGGCAAGCCACTGGAAGGCACGCACCCGTTCCCCGCTCAGACGCATCGACAGGCCGATGGTGAAGAACACCTGAGTCTGGATCACCAGCGAGGCAATGCCCGGCGAAATGTGCCCATTGATGGCAAAGTACATCAGCCCGAACTGCCCCACGCCAATCAACACGCCGTAGCGCGCCAGGTTGCTCCACTTGACGCTGGGGCGCGGTATGAAGAACATCGCAGGGACCAGCGCCAGCGCGAATCGCAGCGCCGCAAACAGGAAGGGTGGCAGAACGCCCAGCGCCAGCTTGATGATGACAAAGTTGGTGCCCCAGACGGCCACCACGGCAAGCGCCAGCAGAAAGTGGCGCCATGGAAGAGACGTGGGCATGGGGCTGGTGTCGTTATGAAAATGCAAGCTCGGGCGGGGACTTGGTTAAAACCCCAGGAGCCTGAGGTAACTTCCGGGCTTGAACAAGGTTTCCCGGTAGCTCCGCTTACCCATCACAATATCGGCCACAAGCTCGCTTAAAGCCTGTCCATGGTGGCGAAACGCCCAGGCACACAGCCTGGGATGCTCGTACAGCAGGCGCGCCAGGCATCGGGCCGCCTTCAATTCAGGCAGCAGATCCTGCTCAAGCCGTGTCTGGTACAGCGTAGCCACCTTTCCCACGTCAAAGGCGCAGTCCACCAGCGTGCGCGCCGCCAGCTGGCCGCTCAGAATAGCGTGGGTGATACCCTCGGCCGTCACCGGGTCTGCCAGGCCAGCCGCGTCGCCTGTGAGCAAAATGCGCCCTTTGGCCAGTAGCCCCTGGCGCGGCGTTACCGGAATGACGTAGCCATGTTTTTCAATTTTCACTGGCTCGCGGATTCCAAGGAGTTTGAAGTAGTCGTCCAGCGCACTTTGCAGATGAACCTTGCCCCGCCGCATGCTGAGCACGCCCACCGAGAGATGTGAGCGCTTTGGAAACATCCATGCGTAGCCAGCGTCAATCACACCAACATCAAAGCGCGCCAATGGGCTCAGGCGCGCAAAGTCTGCTTCGTTGACATGCACTTCAACCTCAAGTGCGGGAATCAGCTTGCGGGTTTCGATCCAGCCCGCTGCAGTGGCCACGGCACTGTTTGCACCATCTGCGGCAATTGCAAACCTGGCCCGCACTTCACCGCGACTGGTGTGCAAGCTGACGAAATCCGGGTGCTGCTCGACAGCGCGTACAGCACAGGAGTCCATGATCGGCGCGCCTGCATTTTGTGCCTCTGATTGCAGCAAATGGTCAAGATCAGCTCGCATGGTCATCTGAATCATGGACTCATGCCGACGCGTGACAAATTGAAGCTCGGGGCGGGTAAAATTTAAGGCCACATCGAAGCATTTGCGTTCGACTGCCGCATCAATGCTGACAGGCAAGAGTTGGCTGGCGCGGCGCAAAAGCCCGCCACCACAGGTCTTGTAGCGCGGCAGAGCCGCCTTCTCAAGCATCACCACCGACGCGCCGCTGGCGGCCAGTGCCAATGCTGTAGCGCAGCCCGATGGCCCCGTTCCCACCACAGCAACATCGTTCATGCCGGCGTTACTTCACATTGCACTCGCGGCGCAGCAAGGCCAGGGCGTCTTTGAGTTCGTAGTCAAAATCGCTTTGCAGTATGGGCAAAGCATCCTCCATGAAATCTGTCCAAAGCCGGGCATAGTCGCCCTGGTGCTGCTCCGGAGCATTGTTCAAAATATACTGGCTGGCCGTTTGGGGCTGGAGGCCGGTTGCACCGGATTTGTGCGTCTTTCGGATTCTGCGAACCAGGCTGGCGGCGGCTTTTTCGGACAACAGCGTTTTTGCCGTTGTGCCTGTGGCGATGGTCAGGAACAAAGTGAGCAACGAGCTGTCATCGCTGTGACCGCCGGTGGCCTTATTCCAGGCGTCGGAGGCGGCCCGGTCAAAGTGATCAACGTCGCTCAAGCCGTCTTCGATCCAAAAATAGCGACCCAAGAATGCAGGTGTCTGGTCAAACAGCTTTCTGGGGGGCACCGTGGCATCCAGAATTTTTGGCAGATCGGCCATGATGGACTGTCGCACGGCTTCAACCATAGCGGTAAATCCAGGCGGCAAACTTATTGGCAGACTTATTGGCAGACTAATTCGCAGATTCACCGGAATGGCCCTTTTGCGCAGCGCAAGAACCATCTGCTCGAACGCAACCCAGTCGGGCATCCTGGTGCGCTTTGTGGCCAACACCAGTAAAGCCGTGCGGATGACGGCTTCCGCATCTTTACCCGCCTCTTCCAGATCGGGCGCATCCATGCCCAATGCGTCGGCCAGCCACACGGCTGCATCAATCACCTGGGCTGCCTGGCTGCGTTTGGCAAGCTCGGCATAGTAGTCGGGCAAGCTTTTGAGAGTCCACTTTGCAAGCTGCGGAATGTGATGATCCGTAAAACCGCCGCGCTCATTCATGCCGAAGTGGCTGTTTTGCGGCATGACGATCAGCCTTTTCAGCATGTCCGACCCGCCTTTGGAGCGAGACAGGAAAGAATGATCACGCAGCGACTCAGCGGCCTGCTGCAAGTCTCCGCCACTCGTGTCTTCGAGGTAGATGCTGACCAGATTGACCATGCAGTCTTTGGCCTTTTCAAGCTCGGGGCGCAAAAACTCGCTGCCAAAATAGCGCGCGATTTGCACCATGCCTTTGGGCGCATCGTTGCCTATCGCGTCCAGTATTTGCTGATCTATGATGCCATTGCGCACGCCAAACACCAGCGCCTTCTCAAAAAAAGGACGCGCGTCAAACAGTGAGACGGCTGACGGCGCAGTAAACGCGCTTGGCGCTGGCATTTGTTTAAATGGCAGATTCTTCGTCTGACTCGCGCACGGCGGGCGTGGCCTTGCCGCGGTCCGTGTCACCGGTCTCAACCTTGCCGTCGTCTTCGTTTATGCCGCCATCAGCCCCTGCTTCTTCGTCCAACTCGTGAGCACGCGCTTTGGCCCTCAGGACAATCACCATCTCGGTGAAAAGGTCGGAACACTTGTAGCGCAGAATCCACGCCAGTTGCATCCAGTCCTGGTCGGCAATTTCGTCCTCTTCAATACGCGGTTTCACATACGCCGAGGCCAGCAAGGCGGTCTCGGTCAGCATCTCGCCATCGTCCTCCACTGCGTCAAAGGTGCCGGTGCGTGCAAAGGCTTCAACACGGCTCCATTTTTCGGTGAAATAGTCGGCCAGCGCTTCACTGCCACCGTCCAGATCGCCGATGGCGGTTAAAAATTCAACCGGGTCTGCGCCTTCCCTGAAGATGATGGAATTGACCATGCCACGCAAGTGGGTGCGCGTCAGGTCTTTGTATTGTTTCTCAATCACCACGGCGCGGGCAAATTGCGCTGGCGTGACCAGCAGGTTGATGACCGACTCCCGGGAGTTGTCGTACTCACGGATCACCGCCAGAATGTCTTTGGGTGGCAACTGCGCGAGCACCACCATCAGTGCTTTATCGCCCTCGGCATCGGCAAGTTCCATCAATGCTGATTCAGCCCCGACGATGTCACCGGATGCAATCAGGCTTTGGGTTTTTGCAATCAGGGCGAGTTGGTTCATAAATTGGGCGACTCCGGTCTGTCAGTCTTTGCGGTCAAAGCCCTGCTGGGCCATCCAGTCAGCGCCAGCCTCTTCGTGGGCTCGGGCATCGCGCTCGTCATCACTGTCAAAATCGCCCGAGGAGCTGTGGCGCTCACCAGACTCAAGGCCATTTGAGGGCGCATCAGTGCGATCAGTGTCCTGTTCTTCATCTTTACTCCCAGGTTGGGCGACCAATGATGCGTCCGGTTTGCCGTACATGTACTCCAGGCCTGCAGCTACCGTCAAAAACCACTCACCCATGGGCTCCTTCAGCACCACACGGCTGAGGTCTTGCGCCCAAGGCGGCAGGTGAATCGCGTCGGCCAGCGTGTCCCACTCGGGGAATTCATCGGACTCCTGTGTCAGCAGGTGGTCCATCACCGCAGGCTGCTTGAACTGGAAACCCTGGTGGAAGATCACTGCCACCATTTCGGGGCTGAGTTCCATCATTTGCAGCAAAAAACCGACTTCCTTGCGCCGCTCAGTCAAGCGCTGGCGCAGCACATCCTGACCCTCGGAATCAAATGTCAAATCGTCGATTTCGGCCTGGTAAGCCGAGCGCAACTGGTGGAAAAAAGGCGAAATGTTCATTTCAATGGGTTCTTCATGCTGGGTTTATCCCATTCAATGCGTTAAAAAATTACGCAATCAATCGCTGGAAATACGCTTGCCAGATCTCATGCGCCGTATCCATCGGGCTGTCGAGCAGGTTGCGTCGCCGGTTGTCGTCGTAGGCCTGGCGTTTGTCCGCATCCGACAACACGTCGTAGGCCGCCTGAACCGCCCTGAAACGCGCTGGAGCCTCAGCAGCGGCGTTTCGGTCCGGGTGATAGAGTGCAGCTTGCCTGCGAAAGGCTTTTTTGATGTCGGCCAGCGCCGCATTGCTGCCAAGCCCAAGGGCGGCGTAGTGATCTGTCATCCGTGATCTG
>JANMVO010000261.1:0-17544 GCA_031392805.1 Rhodoferax sp.
ACTGCCCACGCAGCCCAATAGCCGCATTGAGGAGTTGCTGCCGACGCGCTGGAAGGCTGGCGGCGCAACCGGCCATGCCGCGCCAGCCTGATAAAGCAACGGGGAATTCGGCGCAAGGGTGGTGGGGGCTGGACGTTTACACACCATCGAACACGAGTGGCTGATCAAATTCATCGAACACCGCGTGGCCGACCCGCGCATCATCCGCTTGATCAAGAAGTGGCTGCACGCGGGCGTGCTGGAAGAGGGCAGGCTGACGCAAAGCGAAGCAGGCACGGTACAAGGCGGGAACGTCAGCCCCCTTTTGGCCAACATCTACCTGCAATACGCGTTTGACCTGTGGGCAAGGCAATGGAGACAGCGCCATGCCACAGGGGATGTCATCGTCGTGCACAGGCCACGAAGGGGCCTCTACGCTGCCCGTGCCGATGACTGGGTAGCAGGCTTCCAATACATTGGTGACGCGCAAGCGTTCCAAGCAGAGGTAGCCCAGCGACTCAAAACCTTTGGCCTCACGCTGCATCCAGACAGGACGCGGCTGATCGAGTTCGGGCGCTACGCCCGAGGCAACATACGCCGCCGGGGAAAAGGAAGAGGCAAGCCGCAGACCTTTGACTTCCTGGGCTTCACGCATTGCTGCGGGATAAGCAAACAGGGCAAGTTCAAGGTCACGCGGCTGACCAGTGCCAAGCGTTTGAGAGGGAAACTTCAGGCGCTCAAGCTGGAAATGAGAAAGCGCATGCACCGACCCATCACCGAACAAGGTCAATACCTGAAAGCCGTGGTGGGAGGGCATAGCCGCTACTTTGGCGTACCCGGAAACGGGGCACGCTTCATGCAGTTCAGGCGAGAAGTGGCCAGGATGTGGCGACACACACTGAGCCGCCGTAGCCAACGCTACGTCACCTGGACTCGCATGTACCGCTTGATAAACCACTGGCTTCCTGCTCCAAAAATATGCCACCCCTACCCAAACCAACGTCTGATCGTCAACACCCAAGGCAGGAGCCGTATGCGGTAATCCCGCACGTACGGATCTGTGGAGGGGGTGTCGGGTGACTGGTGACTGGCATTCCTACTCCGTCTCTTTGAGCATGTTGCAGAATTATTTCTTCCCACACTGAGTTCAGGTCGGCGCACCCGGATACGAGACGCGATGAAGCTGATTGCCCGCCGGGTTGAGACAGCCGTGGTGGCGCTATTGCAGCGTTACTTAGACAAATGGAATCATTTCTGGCTCTGTTCGCTAGCGCACTTACACTGATGCTCGTCGTCTGGTAGCTCTGTGATGCGGTGGCCTGCGCATTTTCAGTTCATCAATGTCAGTTGGGGAAATGACAGAAATGTTTTTCGTTTAATTGCCATTGGTTGCTATTAAGTATATAGCTACATATGCCCTATAATAAAGGCTTGGAGGCAATTTTTATGCATGATGGTGAAGAAGCTGACCCCATGGAGCATGAAGGTCTTGTCGTGCGCAAGCGGCGCAAAGGCATTTACATACTGCCTAATTTATTCACGCTGGCAGCGTTGTTCGGCGGCTTTTACGCCGTTGTGATGGCAGTGAATGGCAATTTTGACAACGCCGCTGTCGGTATTTTTTTTGCCATGGTGCTTGACAGCCTGGACGGTCGCGTGGCCCGTATGACCAACACCCAAAGCGCGTTTGGCGAGCAGATGGATTCGTTGTCAGACATGGTGTCATTTGGCGCTGCGCCGGCCCTGATTTCATACATGTGGGCACTTCAGGGCCTGGGGCGCTGGGGCTGGCTTGCCGCGTTTGTGTACTGCGCATGTGCGGCCTTGCGGCTGGCCCGGTTCAATGTGAATACTGCGGTGGTTGACAAGCGCTATTTTCAAGGCCTGCCGTCGCCGGCTGCGGCCGCTCTGGTTGCTGGTTTTATCTGGCTGATGACTGACCTGGGCTTCGAGGGAGCCGACAAGTTATGGGGCATCTCAATTCCGTGGATCACGTTTGCCTTGGCGCTTTATTCAGGGCTGACCATGGTGACCAATGTGCCATTTTACAGCTTCAAGGATGTCAGCATGAAAAAGAGCGTGCCTTTCGTTGTAATTGTGCTGATCGCCCTCGCTATTGCGGTGATCAATATTGATCCGCCGACAGTGATGTTTAGTCTGTTTGTTGGGTATGGCTTCAGTGGTTACGCCATTTACCTCTGGCGTAAAGCCAAGGGCGTGCAAACCAGTGTGATAAGTACCTCCACGGAAGAACCCGATGAGCGCGGGCTGCACAAGTAATTTTTCTTGTGCTAAAGTCATGGGCATGAGTACCTCTCATTTTGTACGCACCCTTTTGAGTGGCATGGCTAAAGCTGAAATTGCAGCCTATGGCATTGTTGCGCTACTGGCCTTTCTGCTATTGAAGGCGGGCTAAGCGCGTACATCTTTTCGATTTACCCCAAAACGGCCCGTCTGCTACCAGCAACGGGCCGTTTTTTTGGTTGCTGGTTTTGATAACTATTGAAGTTGAAAGAATCGCCATGTTGAAACAACCAAGCCTCAAATACCGCGCATTCGTCCCGGTGCATTTGCCAGACCGGACCTGGCCAGACGCGGTGCTGACCAAGGCACCTCTATGGTGCAGCGTTGACCTGCGTGATGGCAACCAGGCGCTGATCGAGCCGATGGACATGGCGCGCAAACTGCGCATGTTCCAGTTGCTGGTCAAGATCGGGTTCAAGGAAATCGAAGTGGGATTTCCTTGCGCCTCGCAGGTTGAGTTTGATTTTGTGCGGCGCTTGATTGATGACGACCTGGTGCCTGCGGATGTGACCCTTCAGGTGCTGACGCAAGCGCGCGAGGAACTTATCTATCGGACGTTTGCGTCCTTGGTGGGTGCCAGGCGGGCGATTGTGCATTTGTACAACGCGACGTCACCCGTCATGCGCCGCGTGGTGCTGGGCATGAATGAAGGCGAGATTGTCAAACTCGCCACAACGAACGCCAGGCTGATTCAAAACCTGGCGGCAAGACAGCCCGGGACGCACTGGACATTTCAATATTCACCCGAGATGTTTTCCGGAACTGAGCTCGAATTCTCCAAGCGGGTGGTAGACGCCGTGACCGATGTCTGGCAACCCACGCCGAATCACAAGTGCATCATTAATTTGCCATCCACCGTCGAGCATTCCACGCCCAATGTTTTTGCCGACATGATGGAATGGATGCATCGCAACCTGGCGCGGCGTGACTCGGTGGTGCTGTCAGTGCACCCACACAATGACCGTGGTACGGGAACGGCCGCCGGTGAGTTGGCTTTGATGGCCGGTGCGGACCGGATTGAAGGATGTTTGTTTGGCAATGGCGAGCGCACTGGAAACGTGGACCTAGTCAATATCGCCCTCAATCTTTATACACAGGGTGTTTCTCCGGGCCTGGATTTTTCTGAAATTGACGAAATCCGTTGCACCGTAGAACACTGCAACCAATTGCCAGTGCATCCACGCCATCCTTTTGTGGGCGAATTGGTCTATACGTCGTTTTCCGGTTCACATCAGGATGCCATCAAGAAAGCGCTGGCAGCGCGACAGGAGGACGACTTCTGGGACATGCCTTATCTGCCCATTGACCCCAAGGATTTGGGGCGGAGCTACGAGGCGGTGATCCGTGTCAACAGCCAGTCGGGCAAAGGCGGAATTGCGTATTTGCTGGAAAGTGAATATGGCCTTGAGCTGCCCCGGCGTCTGCAAATTGAGTTCAGCCGGATTGTTCAAAGCGTCATGGACACGTCCGGCAAAGAGCTGACTGCACAGGATTTGTGGCATTTGTTTGAGCGTGAATACCGATTGCAGACTGTTCGGACGCCCCAGCATCTCACAGTTGATGCTAGTCCAGGCGTGGGCTCAAGTACAAATTTGATGAAGCTGATCGCAGATATCGAGGTACAAGGCACTAGTCACCAAGTGCAGGGACAGGGTACCGGGCCGATTGACGCCTTCATTGAGGGTTTAAAGGCCGCAACCGGGCACGCCATTCGGGTGTTGGACTACCATGAACATGCCGTCGGTTCGGGTGCCAATGCGCAGGCTGTTGCCTATCTGGAACTTCGCATCGACGAGCACCAAACCCTGTTTGGTGTCGGCCTGGACTCCAACATTGTTTCCGCTTCGCTCAAGGCCATACTGTCGGGCCTGCAGCGTGCAAAAATACCATTATGTGCGGAGCATGACACTGATGGCATTCAAGCGCCGCGATTTGTCGATACGGCTGCGTCAACAACCTTCGTCTAATTTATATCAGGAGCACAACATGACAGATAAACTCATTATTTTTGACACAACCTTGCGCGATGGTGAACAGTCTCCTGGCGCGTCCATGACCCGGGATGAAAAACTGCGCATCGCCCGCCAGTTGGAGCGCCTGAAAGTTGATGTGATTGAGGCTGGTTTTGCCGCCAGTTCCAACGGTGACTTCGATTGTGTCAAAGCCATTTCAGAGGCCATCAAAGACTCGACCGTCTGCTCTTTGGCGCGCGCCAATGACCGCGACATTTCACGCGCTGCTGAAGCCCTCAAGCCTGCCCGCTCGGGTCGGCTGCATCTGTTTTTGGCGACCAGTGCCTTGCACATGGAGAAGAAGCTGCGCATGACGCCTGACCAAGTGTTTGAGCAGGCCAAACTCTCAGTGCGTTTTGCGCGAAATTTAATGTCGGATGTTGAGTTCAGTCCTGAGGATGGGTATCGCTCAGACCCGGACTTTCTTTGTCGCGTGATTGAGGCTGTGATTGATGAGGGCGCTACGACCATCAATGTGCCGGACACCGTCGGCTATGCCGTTCCGGAGCTGTATGGTAATTTCATCAAAAACCTGCGTGAACGCATTCCCAATTCGGACAAAGTTGTGTGGTCCGTGCATTGCCATAACGATCTCGGCATGGCCGTTGCGAACTCTCTGGCAGGGGTAAAAATCGGCGGTGCACGGCAAGTTGAATGCACGATCAACGGCTTGGGCGAGCGCGCCGGCAATTGCTCTCTTGAAGAAGTCGTCATGGCAGTTAAAACTCGCCACGATTATTTCGATCTGGATGTTGGCGTTGATACGAAGCAGATTCTGGCCGCCAGTCGCATGGTCAGCCAGACCACCGGTTTTGTCGTGCAGCCCAACAAAGCCGTGGTGGGGGCTAACGCATTTGCCCACGCCTCAGGCATCCATCAGGACGGGGTACTCAAGGCCCGTGACACTTATGAAATCATGCGGGCTGAAGATGTGGGATGGAGCGCCAACAAAATCGTTTTGGGCAAGCTCAGTGGCCGCAATGCGTTCAAGCAACGTCTGCAAGATCTGGGCGTTGTGATGGAAAGCGAAGCAGATATCAATACGGCTTTTGCCAGGTTCAAGGAGTTGGCTGACCGTAAGAGCGAAATATTCGACGAAGACATCCTCGCCCTGGTTAGCGATGAAAGTATCACCCATGAGAAGGAGCAATACAGTTTTGTTTCACTGTCTCAGCACAGTGAAACCGGTGAACGTCCGCATGCTAACGTTGTGTTCACGGTGGACGGAAAAGAGGTCAAAGGCGAGTCGGACGGCAACGGCCCAGTTGACGCTTCCCTGAAAGCCATTGAATTACACGTGAAAAGCGGTGCAGAAATGGTCCTTTATTCCGTAAATGCCATAAGCGGTTCCACGGAAAGCCAGGGAGAAGTGACCGTGCGCCTGCAAAACAGTGGCCGTGTGGTGAATGGCGTTGGTGCAGACCCCGATATCGTCGTCGCTTCAGCCAAGGCTTATCTGAGTGCCCTCAACAAGTTACACAGCAAAGCTGATCGAGTTGCTGCTCAAGGATAGTGTAAACCCTAATATTTGGAGTATTTTTTTACAAAAGCGGCGCAAGTAGTTGATCTTGTGCGCATTTTTTAGATAAACTCCCAACATCGTGTAGACAGTGTGGAGGATTTCATGTCCTGTCGACTTCATGTTGCGTTGGGAAATATTTTGAAACGAATTGTTTCGTCTCTGGCTATTGCTTTTGTTGCTCTGGCACTATTCATGCCTGACGCAGATGCTGTGACCAGAGATCGCACCGTGGCTAAGGCATCGGTCGCTAAGGCATCGGTTGCCAAGGCACACGTTGCCAGGACATCAAAAAACATTAGCTCTCATAAAAGCAAGTTTCTCCGCCACGGCGCGGTCTCAAAGCGCAGAATAGTTTTGCGTGCCCCTGTCATACCTGCAAAGCCCTCGTTTGGAGAGGTGGCTGGCTTGCATTCGGGGCATGATGCTCTGGATTTGAAATCCAGTGTCGCATTGGTCATCGACCAGGAGACACGCGAAGTCTTGTTCAGCAAGAATGAACAAGTTGTTTTGCCTATCGCATCGCTGACCAAGTTGATGACGGGTCTCGTGATCAGCGAAGCGAATCTGCCGATGGACGAACTGGTCATGATTGCCCAAGCCGATGTCGACACCGAGAAGGGGAGTCGATCCCGCCTGAAAGTCGGCACGGAGCTGAGCCGTGGAGAACTTTTGCATTTGGCATTGATGTCCAGTGAAAACCGGGCGGCTCATGCACTCGCTCGAAGTTTCCCGGGCGGACTTCCCGTCTTTATCCGCTTGATGAATGCCAAAGCTCAGGGGCTTGGCATGAGGGACACAAGTTACACAGACCCGACCGGTCTTTTCAGCACGAATCTGTCAAGCGCCAAAGATCTGGCAATTCTTGTTAATTTCGCCCATGGAAACCCGCTGCTGCGTGAGTTGTCCACGTCGCCGGGTTATCAGGTGGCCGTGGGAAACAGGACGCTGCAATTCAACAACACAAACCGCCTTGTGAAAAACCCCGCCTGGGATATTGGGCTCCAGAAGACGGGCTATATTTCCGAGGCAGGCCAGTGTCTGGTGATGCAAACCAAGGTCGCAGGACGCAAGTTGATCATGGTGTTTCTGGATTCGGCCGGTAAACTCAGTCGCCTTGGGGATGCCGAACGCGTGCGCCGCTGGATTGAGTCTGCGCCAGTCGGCAAGCCGATTGCCAGCAACGCGTCTACTCCAATGGCTATGCCATCAGCGGCAATTCCTTTGCACGTAAAAACCGCCGCGCTCGATTCTTGAAGTGCGATTGAATTCAGGCCTGCCTCAGGTCAGATGCATGGTTGTCTTGTGGCCTAAACTGGCTGAAATTGCATGCGCGGTGGCTTGCAGTTTCGACAGCCATTCCTCATCAAGCCGACCGGCAGGTGCTGATATCGATAAACCAGCCACCAGTCGGGCTTGGTCGTCATAAATGCCAGCGGCCATGCACCTCACGCCCAGCTCGAGCTCTTCGTTGTCATGTGCCTCGCCATGTTGGCGAACTTTGGACAATTCGCGTTCAAGCACCGAGAGCTGTGTGATGCTGTTCTTGGTGTGGCCGGAAAGGCCGGTTCGTGTTGCATAAGCACGTATGCGTTGCGGATCATCAGCGGCCAGAAACAGTTTGCCCACAGATGTCAAGTGCAAAGGTGCCCGCCCGCCGATGGCGCGCACCACCTGCATGCCTGAACGTTCGCTGTAGGCGCGCTCAATATAGACAATCTCATCGCCCTGACGCATGCTAAGGTTGACAGGCTGTTGTATCAGTTTGTGCAGCTCTCTCATCGGCATGAGCGCTGCATCGCGCACATTCAGACGGCCTTTCACAAGATTGCCGAGTTCCAGAAGACGCATGCCCAGGCGGTAACAGCCGGGTTGAGGTCGATCAACAAAACGCCCCATCGCCAAGTCGTTCAGAAGGCGATGCGTAGTGGAGGGGTGCAATCCGGTCTTTTCGCTGATTTCCTTCAAAGAAATCGCCTCTTCCCTTGACGCAAGGACGTCAATCAGGGCGAACATTCGTTCTACGACCTGAACCGTAGGTCTCGCAGGAATGCCGGGGCCGGTTTTTTTCATGAATTTTTCCTTATCTGAACCCCAGGGATTTTACTTGGTGAAATCAACACCGAGCCAGCCTGTGGTTTCACAGATCCTGGGTGATCCAAACGCCATTCAGAAGAAGTTGTTGGGGTGCAAACCGTGCCTTGTAATTCATTTTTGGGCTTTCCTTGATCCAGTAGCCAAGGTAAACGTGAGGAAGTCCCATTTGAAGGGCTTGCTCCATTTGCCATAGAACACTGTAGGTGCCGTAACTGGCTCCCGCATCCGGTTCGTAGAACGTGTAGACCGCCGAGATGCCATCTTCGAGTACGTCCAGAATGGATACCATTTTCAGCTTGCCGGGCGTGCCATCCGGCCGAGGTTCGCGAAACTCGACGAGTCTGGAATTGACGCGGCTTTGCAACAGGAACTGGGTGTACTGGTCGATACTGTCCTGGTCCATGCCGCCACCGGCGTGTCGGCTATTTTGATAGCGCAAATAAAGCTGATAGTGCTCTGGCTCAAAGCAGAGTTTGAGTACTCTCGAGAGCAAATTTTTGTGGCGGGCTTTGCTGCGCCTTTGGCTTCGGTCCGGCTGAAACTCATTGGCAAGCACACGCAACGGCGTGCATGCCTGGCAACCGTCGCAGTAGGGACGGTAAGTAAACATTCCACTGCGCCGAAAACCCATACCAACCAAGTCTGAGTAAGTCGCATTGTTGATCAAATGACTCGGCGTCGCCACTTGAGACCTGGCCTGCCTGTCAATCAAATAGCTGCAAGGATACGGTGCCGTAGCATAAAATTGCAGCGTCTGTAGAGGGAGATCCTTGAGGTGTGTCACGGGTCCAGGGTCCTCAGATTCAGGAGGTTTTGCCAGTATAGAGGGTCGAACACCCAGTTGGGCGCCGACTCAACCCTGCTTGCCCTGGTGTGCTCAAGAAATTTTGCACGGGAAATTTCTGAGGCGCCCAGCGACGCCAAATGCCTCGTATTCTGCTGGCAATCGATCATGGCAATACCCTGGCCTTTGCAAAAGCCGACCAGCGCAGCCAGTGCGATCTTTGAGGCATTGGGAAGCAGGGTGAACATAGACTCGCCAAACACCGCTTTGCCCAGCGCCACACAGTAAAGCCCGCCCGCAAGTTGGCCATCGATCCAGGTTTCCACACTGTGGGCAAATCCGGCCCGATGCAACGCGCAATAGGCGCGAACCATGTCCGGCACGATCCACGTGCCCGGTTGGCCGTTGCGCAGGCTGTTGGCGCACGCATTGATGACCTGATTGAACGAGGTATCAATACGAATCTCGCAACTTTGCGATCCAATAAATTTTTGTATTGCCTGGCGCAAAGACCGGTGCGTCCGGAATTTTGTGACCTCCAGTGTCATTCTCGGATTGGGGCACCACCACAAAATAGGCTGCCCCTCACTGAACCATGGAAAAATAGTGTTGCCGTATGCCCGACACAGCGTATCGATATCAAGACGCCCCCCTGACGCGAGCAGCCCGGGTGCCGCAGATTCTGGTCCCCAAGCCTGCTCGATCGGCGGAAAGGCTTGCCCAGACGCAAGCCACGGCAGGTGGTAAGAGTTCGAACGCATTGGCAAGACTGTATCCAATACTATAGGCGCGGCTTGTCGCCAATTGACAGAGTTCAGACAGAGTTTTTACAGATTTTATTTTGCCAAATGACTTTGTCGCGTCTTTGGGTCCAATGAACGCGGCCCAGACCCGTTAGAATAGTGGCAGTCGGGGCGTAGCGCAGCCTGGTAGCGCATCTGGTTTGGGACCAGAGGGTCGAAGGTTCGAATCCTTTCGCCCCGACCATTTATTGGCAATTTTGGTTGGCAATTGTGATTGGCAATTGTTCGCTATATTTTTGGTAGCGTCTATCTAACGGATAGCGTTTATCTGTCGCAAGACCAAACTGCGATTACCCGCAAACTGCCCAGTTTGAAACAAGGTCACCGCAGCACATTGATCTTTGCCACTCGCGCCATAAAGGCCTGGACGCACTCAACGGTTTCTGGGTTGACTTGGGGCTCTGCCAAGCCAGACGCGGAGCCTGTAGCTTGAGCCCTTTGCAGTGCGTTGCTGTTTTCATCATCAGCCGGAACGTTCTTTTGTTTCATGCCGATGAATGACCAGATTTCATCAACCTGCAATTTTTTTATTGTGAGGTTGCAAACTGGATTCAACGGCTGTTGACATGTCCGAAAACGGCTAGTCCAAAGCCAGCAGCGGCGTATCATTCACCGGGATGACCACCGCCCCCGACACTGCCTCGCAAGACATTTTCTACCGCGCGCTCAAGTCCCGCGACGCGCGCTTTGACGGGCGTTTTTTCACCGGTGTCACCTCCACCGGCATCTACTGCCGCCCGGTCTGCAAAGTCAAAGCCCCCAAGCGCGAGAATTGCCATTTTTTTGACCTTGCCGCGCAGGCGGAAAGCGCAGGCTTTCGGCCCTGCCTGCGCTGCCGCCCCGAACTGGCGCCAAACGCCGGTCGCTGGTCGATTCAGGATGCCAGCGCAACCTTGGCCCACCAGGCGGCGCGCTTGCTGGACGAACCCGAGGCCTGGGGCGACGAGGTGCCTTCAGTGGCAAAACTGGCTGCCCGCATGGGCGTGAGCGACCGCCATGTGCGGCGTATTTTCGAGGCGCAGTTTGGCGTGTCGCCCCTGCAGTACCTGCAAACCCGCCGCCTGCTCACGGCCAAGCAGCTGTTGACCGATACCAACATGGGCGTGACCCGGATTGCACTGGTCAGCGGCTTTGCCAGCATCCGGCGCTTCAATGCGGCGTTTGTGGGGCATTACAAACTCAATCCCACAAATTTGCGGCGCGCTGGTGTGGCGTGCGTAGGCCAGGGCAGCACGGTAAAGTTGGGGTTTCGCCCGCCCTACGACGTGCCTGCCATGCTCGGGTTCTTCAGCAAACGCATGCTCTCGTCGATTGAGTTTGTCACCTCTGACGACGCTGCCCGGCACCCCCAGCGCCTGGGAAAAACACTGCGCATTGAGTCCGGCGGCAAGACGCATACCGGCTGGCTGGTGGTGGATTTTGACGCTGCCAACAGCCATGTGATGCTTCAAGTGAGCGATTCTCTGCGCGACGTGCTGCCGCTGGTGATTCGGCGCGTGCGGGCCATGTTTGACCTGGATGCCGACCCGATGGCGATCAATGCCGTGCTGCACGCGGGCATCTCACTGCATCAGGGCGTGGACCGGGAAGGCATCCGCGTCCCCGGCATGAACATGGAAGGCATCCGCGTCCCCGGATGCGTGGACGGCTACGAGCTGGCAGTGCGCGCGGTGCTGGGCCAGCAGATCACGGTGGCAGCCGCGCGCACCCTGGCGCAGCGCATGGTGACCCGGTTTGGCGAAGCCATTGAGACGCCCTACCCCGAGCTGACTCGGCTGTTCCCGGCCCCGACCGTGCTGGCCCACGCCAGTGGCGATGCGCTGGGCAGCCTGGGCATCGTCAAACAGCGCCAGGCGGCCATCGTTGCGATTGCCGAGTCCGTGGCGTCAAAACGCATTCATCTGCACGCCGGTGCCGACGTGCCAGCCACCATTGCCGCGCTCAAGGAATTGCCCGGCATTGGTGACTGGACGGCGCAGTACATTGCAATGCGGGCGCTGCGCTGGCCGGACGCTTTTCCGGCAGGTGACGTGGCCTTGCACAAGGCACTCGGGGTCCAGGGGTCACGCACTTCCGCGCGCGATGCCGAAGCGTTGTCACAAATCTGGAAACCGTGGCGTAGCTACGCCGTGATTCGCGCCTGGGCCAGTCTGCCAGCGACTGCAGCCAGGGCGGCGGCCACCAAGGCCACCAAGGCCGCCGATGGCAAATCGCGGTCCACACGTTGATTGCTATTATAAATATAGCTACTCATATCCAGTTGACGAGGGCTAGAGGGGTAAAACATTCCTAAAGAAAGAAGATTGTCATGAAATTCGCTAAATCCACCGTTCAAACCCGCGTCGACACACCGCTGGGTAAAGTGTGCATCGCCGCCTCTGACCTCGGCCTGTGCGGCGTCTGGTTCATCGACCAAGCCCACCGGCCAGACGCCATGGACGGCCCAACGGCCTGGCCACACGATGGGGCGCATCCGGTGCTGGTGCACACAGCGTGCCAGCTCAAGGCGTATTTCGCGGGCCAGCGCAGCACCTTCGATGTCCCGCTGGATCTGCACAGCGGCACCGCATTCCAGCAATCGGTGTGGCAGGCGTTGCTGAAAATTCCGCACGGCCAGACCGCGAGTTACGGCGAGATCAGTCAGCAAATCAATAACCCAAAAGCAGTTCGTGCGGTGGGCGCGGCGGTTGGGCGCAACCCGATCAGCCTGATCGTGCCGTGCCATCGCGTGCTGGGTGGCGACGGATCACTCACCGGCTATGCCGGGGGCCTGGATCGCAAGACGGCCCTGCTGCAACTGGAACGCGCGCTTTGACGCCACCCCCAAAAGACAAGCCGGGCCACCCACCTACAGTGGCAGGCCTGCTTGGGAAAGCCAGGAAACCCTGGATCAGGGACTTCATCCTGCTGGGGGCCGCGTGGGGCTCGTCTTTCATGTTCACGCGCTTGGGCGTAGTGGAATTTGGTGCCGTTCCCACGGCCGGCGTGCGGGTCGCCATTGCGGCGCTTTTTCTGCTGCCTCTGCTCATGGTGAAGGGGCTGGGGACTGAGTTGCGGCAGCATTGGAAGCTGACTATGTCCGTCGGCCTTCTGAACTCGGCCATTCCGTTTGCCTGCTTCTCGTTTGCCTTGCTGTCCATCAGCACCGGGCTGTCTTCCATCCTGAATGCCACGGTGCCCTTGTTTGGCGCGCTGATTGCCTGGGTCTGGCTCAAGGACAGGCCGGACGGGGCGCGCCTGCTCGGGCTGGGCATCGGCTTTTTGGGCGTGGCATGGCTGGCCTTGGACAAAACCAGCTTCAAGCTGGACGCCTCGGGTCGGGCCACCGGATGGGCGGTGCTGGCGTGTTTGCTGGGTTGCGTTTGCTATGGCATTGCTGCCAGCTTTACCAAACGCTACTTGAGCGGCGTGCCGCCGCTGGTCACAGCGACCGGCAGCCAGAGTGGTGCCGCTCTCGGTCTGGCACTGCCAACGCTGTGGTTTTGGCCCGCCCACACCCCAGGCATGCGGGCCTGGCTGGCATTGCTGGTGTTGGGTGTCGTGTGCACCGGGCTGGCCTACATCCTGTACTTTCGCCTGATCGAACAGGTCGGTCCGGCGCGGGCACTGGCCGTCACCTTTCTGGTGCCGGTGTTCGCGGTGCTCTACGGCGTGTTGTTGCTGGATGAAGTGCTGACGCCCAGGATGCTGCTGTGTGCCGCCATCATCATCTGCGGCACGGCGCTGTCTACGGGCTTGGTCAAGCCATTTGGAAGCGCTGTGCGGACTTCAGAATAAGAAAGTTGAATTTATAAAGTTACTATTCAAATAGTAGCTAACTATCTATGTGTATCAAGGGCTATCGGCCTATTTTATGGATATTTTGCGCGCTGAACGCGCTGAATGCATTTTGTGCCCGCGAAACACCAAAAAGCAGGAAATTTCGAGATTTGACGCGTCCAGTCTTATCTGGGCGCTTGGCAGCGTCTGCGTCTTGCACCAGCGCAACTTTTCGCCTGACATGCTGGTGCGGGAGTTTCCGCCAGACGCATCAGAAACGGGTGCCAGGTACTCCGAATCGACGTTGCTGCACGCCGCCCAGCGGCTTGGTTTTCGGGTCAAGCGCATTGCCCTCACCGCCAAAGACTGCGCCAGTCTTCCCCTGCCGGTGCTGGTGCAAATGCATGCTCCCTGCCCCGCAATGGCTGCGCATGAAGCGGTAAGCGATGCGGTCATTGGGCCGACCCAGTCCACCCAGTCAACCCAGTCAAGCCAACTGGCCCTCGTCACCGCTGCCGATGCCAATGCCGTCGTCATGTTTCATCCTGGCAGCGCCGAGCCGCAAACCCTGAACCATGCCGACCTCGATGCCCAGCTAAGCGGTGGTGCATGGCTGTTTGCGCCCGAGCCTCACCCTGTGAGTGACGACAGCGGCGCATCCCATGCAGGTGACGCCAGCCAAGCCAGCGGCTCCACCAGCCACACCGGTATCACCCAAACCTTCAACTTCCGCTGGTTTGTGCCCGAGTTGCTGCGCCACAAAACCGTGTGGCGCGACGTGCTGCTGGCCTCCCTGGCGCTGCAAATCGTCACCCTGGCCACGCCGCTGTTCACCCAGGCCATCATCGACAAGGTGGTGGTGCACCGCACCCAAAGCACCCTGATCACCATTGGCATTGCCTTGGGCCTGCTCACGCTGTTCGGCGCCCTGCTGGGCTGGGGCCGCCAGTACCTGGTGCTGCACACCGGCAACCGGGTCGATGCGGTGCTGGGCGCTGCCGTGTGGAACCACCTGCTCAAGCTGCCGCTGCGCTACTTTGAGCGCCGCCCCACCGGCGTGGTGGCCGCGCGCCTGCATGCGGTGGAAAACATCCGCGAATTTGTCTCGGGCGCAGCCGTGTCACTGGTGCTGGACGTGCCGTTTTTGCTGATCTGCCTGGGCGTGATGCTTTGGTACAGCGTGGTGTTGAGTGCCATTGCGGTGGGCATCTTGAGCGTGATTGCCATCGCCAGCCTGATCATGGCGCCGAACTTCCAGCGCCAGTTGAACGACCAGTTTTTGCTGGGGGCGCGCAACCAGGCCTTTGTGACCGAGCACATTGCCGGGTTTGAAACGGTGAAGACACTGCAGATGGAACCCCAACTGCGCCAGCGCTACAGCGGCTACCTGGACAGCCTGCTGGCCAGTGCCTTTAACACCAAGCAGATTGCCAACACCTACAACACCGTGGCCAACGGCTTGCAGCAAATCATGACGCTGGCGATTTTGATCACCAGGGCCTGGATGGCGATGAACCCTGCGCGCGGTGGTGTCGCGGCTGTCAGTGGGGCCGGTGGTGCAGACGATGTGTTCACCATCGGCATGCTGGTGGCCTTTCAGATGTTTGCGGGCAAGCTCAGCGAGCCGATGCTGCGCATCGTCGGGCCGTGGACGCAGTTTCAGCAAGCGTCCCTGTCGGTGCAGCGCCTGGGCGATGTCATGAACTCCCCCACCGAGCCCTACAGCCTGACGCCCCAGCGCCGCCATGATGGCAAAGGCCTCATCGGCATCCAGGGCCTGGCTTTCAGGTACGGGCCAGACCGGCCCTACCTGTATGAAAACCTCAGCCTCACCCTGTAGCCCGGCCAGGCCATTGCCAACATGGGCCCCAGCGGCTGTGGCAAGAGCACGCTGGCCAAGCTGATGCTGGGTTTTTATACCGCAAAAAGCGGCAGCATCCAGCTACCTGACCGATGCGTCGGATCCCAAGCAAAACAGCTCGCCCCAGGGCGGCTGCGCTGACCTATCGGGCACTGGTCAGGCTGGATAGCCAAAAATTGACCGGCTATGGCGGCAGCGCGACGCTGGCGTTGAACTCGGGCATGTCGGTGGTGGTGGAAATTCACCAAGGCAAGCGCACGGTTATGGAGTACTTGCTCTCGCCTGTTCTTAAAGTGCGGGCGGAGTCGGCCCGAGAGCGGTGACGCTATGTGAGGTGAAAAAATAAATGTAAAGTGCCTGTAGCCACCGTCGGTATTGCATAATTAGCTATTTCTTAAATAGCAACGTCGCAACGCGCGAGGTCTCGCGCCAGCGTCACGTCGGGGGCGACAGCCGGTACGGCTCCTCAAAATCCAGGAAGTCTTTTTCAGACAGCGCGCCGTCGATCCAGGCTTTGACACCGGGCAGGGCTTCGATGCGGTCCACATAGGACGTGATGGCTGGGGGCACGGGCAGGCAGTAGGTTTTCAGGCGCAGGCAGACCGGTGCAAAGTAGGCGTCGGCAATCGAAAACTCACCAAACAGCATCGGCCCGCCGTGCGCTTGCAGCAGGTCAGTCCACATGGCCACCACGCGCGCCACGTCGCCGCGCACGGCGGGCTGGTCGCGCCACACCAGTTTGCCCACCTCGGGCAGTGACGCTTCAATGTTCATGGGGCAGTTGCTGCGCAAACTGCTCAGGCCGGAGTGCATTTCGGCACACACACTGCGGGCACGCGCGCGGGCTTTGGCGTCGCGCGGCCACAGGGCTTTGCCGGGAAATTTCTCGCCAGCGTATTCCGCCAAATATTCACATATGGCCAACGTGTCCCACACGACCAGGCCGTCGTCCACCAGCACCGGCACCTTGCCGACCGGGTTGATGGATTCCAGCACTTTTTTGAAGTCTGACCCGGCGGCAAAGGAGTCAAAGCGAACCACTACCTCCTTAAAAGCAATACCCGCCTGTTTGAGCAGCACCCAGGGCCGCATGGACCACGACGAGTAATTTTTATTGCCGATGTAGAGCTTGAGCATGGCGGGTCTCCGGAAGTATTTTCCAATCCAGGTAAGAGCCTGAAGGAGGATAGATTGGGGTTGCAGTGCAGCAACAGCAGGCGGGGGTTCTGGGCCAGCGCAGCAATTGCGACATCGGCAAAACGGGGGTGGCAGCCCTGCGCCATGGCGGAATCAGCAATTTGCCCCGCGAGCCGGGCGGCGCGCGCGTCCAGCGGCAAGATGCCACATGCACAGGAGGCCAGCAACCCGTCCAGCCAGCGGCCGAGTCGGTCGGCGCGCTCTTTGCGCCGGGTGGATGGGTCGGATGCGGTTTCATTGATGATTCCATATGCTATTATAAACATAGCTTGCCATGTCTATTTCACTCGGGCTAGAGGCATATTCGACCTTCTAATGGCCTTTTTCTTGATTTTGCAGGTTTTTGGCGCTATCGCTTGGCCGGCGCATGCATCATCGGCAAAACGACCACCAGCGAGTTTGGCTGCAAGGCGGTGGGCGACTCGCCACTGGCCGGCATCACCCGCAATCCCTGGGACACCACCAAAACGCCGGGCGGCTCCAGCGCCGGTGCGGTCGCCAGCGTGGCGGCGGGCATGACCCTGTTTGCGCTGGGAACCGATGGCGGTGGGTCGATTCGCATCCCCGCCGCACTGTGTGGCCTGTTTGGCATCAAGGCCCAGTTTGGCCGCGTGCCCGGAAGCAAGGGTCAGGTCTCAATACTGTTCGGTTATGTTAAATTGCAAGCTCGTTTTCGATGACTGGAACTCAGCTGTGGCGGGTCCATGCATCGAGGGGTGCAGTCGATTGGCACCCGTGTGGGCAATTTCCGGTCATGACAAGCGTAGGGCGAGTTGTGCCGCTTGACCATTCTCGGGGATCGTTTGCCGAGGGTGCGCGTGGCCCGCAGCCTGGCGTCGGCCTCAAGCAGCTGTATGAACCAACGCGCGCGCCATCGCGGGCGCTCTGGGGGGAAAGGCCCCTGAACGGGGCTGTGCGCGGCGCATCAACTGGACGTGGCTGGCAAAGGACAGCTCGGCGTGGCGTATCCGCTGGCTGCTGGCCCCCTGGTGCATGAGCCAGCGCACCGCGTAATGCGCCAGAACCCAGCCATAGAACTCCTGGCGCACGAGCTCCGCCGTCTTGCTGCGCAACACGCGCCGGCGCTGCAACAGATGCGTCTTGAGCTCGTCAAACACGGCTTCGACCTCCCAGCGTTCGTGGTACAGCGCCGCCAACTCCAGCGCCGGGGCCACGGCCGGGTCAAGCAAGGTCGTCAGCAGCCGGTAGCGCGGCTTCCCATCGGGCAG
>JANMVO010000287.1:0-9805 GCA_031392805.1 Rhodoferax sp.
CTCACTGATTCGACTCTCCAAAATCTGGATGGCTTGATCATATTGACCCAGCGCGAGAAAAAACTCGGCCTGTTGTCGAATGTCAAGCAGTTCCTCAGCATTGATCGCACGCAAGGCGCCACCCATGCTTTGGGGGAAATCCCGCGAATCCAGCGCAGCGCCGACCACCGAAGCCAGGCCGGCAGGTGCGGTGGCCTGCACTTTGCCCTTCACAACATTGCGCCGGGCCGGGCGATTGAGCTCATTCGCCTGATTGAAACTTGAGAAACGGGATTCGTTCAGGTCCAGAACGATATCGACGCCTTTGGGCGGCTCTTGCACAGGTGCCTGCTCTGCCACTGTTTTAGCAGCGGACGTTACTGGGGGTTCGGCACGCAGCACCTTGTCTTGCACCACCGGATTTTGACTGACCGCTTCTTTGGCTGGGTGCGAGGAATGCCACCAGTCGCCACCACTGACAAATGCGCCGCGCTGCCGACTCCAGAAATAAGCGGCTGCCGCCATGGCCAGCGCCAACAAAGCGGCGAGGGCGTACACCAGCCTGCTGTCAAATCGCCCGGATTCCGCCTGTTGCACCTGTAGCGTCAACTTGTCTACAGTCTGCTGATTCTTGTCTGTCAGCGCGCGCAGTGTCCTTACATTGGCCTCCAGCGCTTCCACCCGCTGCGACTCACGCAAGACATCTTGAGGGTTCGCGTTGATGGCGCGCCACAGCGCAATGGCGTCGGCCCTTAGTTTCTCGTTGCCGAGGGCGGTTACGCTCAACTCCGACGACAGGCGCAAACGGATATCGCCGCTCAGCAACATGTCAGCCGGATCAAGCTTCAAGAGGGATTTGCCGGTAGCTGAACCTGGCTTCTGTGGTTGACGATCCGCTTTTTGAAGATCCGTTTTTTTTGAAGCAATGACTGCGGGCGCTTGTGCAGGTATGGCCTGAGCCAGCTTGGCGGAACCCAACCGCGATTCAAGGCCGTTTCGCCGGCTTGGTCGCTGCGCCCCAGAACCCGGCGCTTGAATGGCCGGACCGGTTTTAGCAGCAATGGCTGACGGTCGCAGCGCGGGCGCTGGCAAAACAGGCGCCGAGAGTGGCTCAGGTATTGCTAGCGCCGGAGCAGGGGCCACGTCGCTGACCAAATCAGCCAGCAGCACGTAACGTCGTGAAGTTTTCTGGCTACAGCCGGCGCGCAAATAGACGGTGACCACGGGCTCGTCTACATTGACCGAAGACGAAATACGGACCGACTGCATCTGCGCCTGCGACCCGGCATCCAGCTTGACACGAACCCGGCTGGCATCGATCTTCACATCAGCATAAAAAACATCGGCCTCAAAGCACAGCCCGGTGATGTCTTCATCAGACGCTTGCTGCACTGCGATTAAGACGTCCAAGGGCCGGCCCAACAGCGCAGCACCGTGCAGGCGCCCCAGGGTCAGGGCGCCGCTGTCAATCGTTGCACCAATCAAGACAATGCCAAGGAAGACGTTTTTATACTTGCCAACAAAATTCATGATGTGGGCGTATTTTGACACGGCAACTGCCCCGCTTGGGTCGTGCGCAAAGCAGTTTCCATTCCCCCATAATCCAGTTATGGAACTACTTTTTCAAAACATAGGCGTCGTCGGTGCAGGCGCAATGGGTCGGGGCATTGCGCAAATCGCCGCCCAGGCAGGCAGCAATGTAATGCTTTTCGACACGCAGTCTGCGGCTATTTCTGCGGCGCAAGATGCCGTTTTTTCCCAATGGGACAAACTGCGCGACAAAGGCCGGTTAGATGACGAACAGACTGCATTGTTGAAAAGCCGCCTCCAGTGCGCCGACGCGCTGACAGCGCTGTCCCTCTGTGACCTGGTCATAGAGGCTGTCGTCGAGCGGCTGGATGTGAAGGCTGGTTTGTTTGCCGCGCTGGAAGACGTTGTGCGGGCTGACGCCATTCTGGCAAGCAACACGTCATCGCTGTCGGTCACAGCCATTGCAGCAAAGCTCAGGCACCCCCAGCGCTTTGCAGGGTTTCATTTTTTCAATCCGGTGCCGCTGATGAAGGTGGTCGAGGTGGTTGCGGGCCTGAAGACCAGCGCCGCGGTGTGCGAACGTCTGGCCACCTATGCCCGCCAGATGGGACACACACCGGTGCAAGTCCAGGATACGCCTGGCTTTATCGTCAATCACGCGGGCCGGGGTTATGGCACGGAAGCACTGCGCATTGTCAGCGAAGGTGTGGCAGATTTCGCCACCATTGACCGGATTTTGAAAGACCAGATTGGCTTCAAACTCGGGCCGTTTGAGTTGATGGATTTGACCGCGCTGGATGTGTCGCACCCGGTGATGGAGTCCATCTATCACCAGTACTATGAAGAACCTCGCTACCGCCCCAGCGTCATCACCGCCCAGCGGCTGGCCGGTGGTGTGGTGGGCAAAAAGGCAGGTGAAGGTTTTTACCGCTATGTGAATGGCGCCGCGCAGATCGCGCCCGAGCCAGCCGTGCCGCAGGTAGACGAGATGCCGCCGGTGTGGGTGTCACCGCGCGCGGCGCGGCGCGCCGACTTGCTGCTGCTTTTGAAGAATCTGGGGGCCACGATCGAGTCCAGTGCATTGCCGTCCGAGCTGGCGCTGACCCTGGTGGCGCCGCTGGGTTTTGATGTGACCACGGTGGCCGTGGTGGACCGGCTCGACCCGACGCGTACCCTTGGCATTGACATGCTGGTGGATGACGCTGCCACCCGCCGACGCGTGCTGGCCACCAACCCGGCCACGCGCCCTGACATGCGCGCAGCCGCCCACGCTTTGCTGGCGCGTGACGGAAAACCAGTGAGCGTGATCCGCGACAGCGCGGGTTTTGTCAGCCAGCGGGTGGTGTCTGCCATCGTGAATATTGCGTCAGACATATGCCAGCAAAGCATTTGTTCCCCCGCTGACCTTGAAACTGCCGTCAAGCTGGGGCTGGGTTACCCCTTGGGTCCCTTGGCCATGGGCAACCTGTATGGCCCGGCCAGCATCCTGGAGGTATTGTTCAACATGCAAACCGTGTACGGCGATCCGCGCTATCGCCCAAGCCCCTGGCTGCGTCGACGCGGTGCCATGGGCTTGAGCCTGCTGCACGAAGAAGAATGATTGAAACTTTGCGGGAGAGTCGAATTGCCATGCAATTTTGCGCTGGCCAGCATCATGCAACTGCTGTCCGAGGGTGAGAAATCCAGCCTGCACGCGCAGCTTGCACGTGAACGCGATCATTTTGTGCAGAACCTGCACCACCCCAACGCGGGCGAAGGCATCGCCGCCTTTCTGGGCAAACGGGTGGCGCGCCATGAGTAGTGTCTGGCATAAACCAAGAGGTAAATTGGCCTCTAGCCCTCGTCCATTAATCGTTTATAGCTATTGAATATGTAGTAAACTATTTCTTGAATCAAAGATGGCCGAAGCGCTGCTGTGCGTGGCCTGCGCTTCGGTCGGGCCACAAAAATACATTCCCATGCAGAGCGTCCCGCACGCGACAATCAATACACAACCAGTCACTCACAAGACAGCCAATGGACGACCCTATTCTTACCATCGATGAACGCGAGGCCATCAACGCCGGTCGCTGGTTTTCCACACTTTCCCCCTCACTTCGCCACGACATACTTCGATGCGCCTACGTCAAACGCTACAAGGACGGCGAACTGATCTCAGCGCGCGGCGATCCGCCGGAAGAGTGGATTGCCTGCGCGCGTGGTGCCGTGCGGGTCAGCTCGACATCGATTTCAGGCAAGCAGATCACGCTGACATACGTGGAGCCCGGCATCTGGTTTGGCGATGTGTCCATCTTCGACGGCGACCGTCGTACCCACGATGCCTATTCGCATGGCGAAACCACTATTTTGTGCGTGGCCAAAGCCGATTTCAGAAAAATCCTGGCAGCGCACGTCGAGCTGTACGAAGCCATGCTGCGCCTGCATGCGCGCCGCATTCGCCAGTTGTATGGTCTGGTGGAAGACCTCAACACACTGCCGCTGCGGGCGCGCCTGGCCAAACAGCTGCTGCATCTGGTGCGAAGCTACGGCGTGCCATCGTTGAGCAATGCCCGCGAGGTGCGCATCAGCCTGCAACTGGCGCAGGAAGAACTGGCCCAATTGCTGGGCGCCTCGCGCCAGCGCGTCAACCAGGAACTCAAGTCGATGGAGCGCGAGGAGGCGATAAGAATCGAGCCCGGTGGCCTGATTGTCCGCAATCGCGAAGCGCTGATGCGTATTATCGGGTCCGACAACTGATCGAAGCAGGAGAAATACGAATGAAGACAAAGCGGCAATTTTTCGCCGGGCCGCCCCTGGAAAAATTAGCCCCCTCGGGGCTTAGGGAGGCGGAAAAAGCCAATATCCCATTTGTGGCCGCACTAGCGGGCGCATTGCGGCGTTGCTCCTCGCTTGTGTGGCTCGCCACACGGCGCTCAGAGCGCCTTGCACTGCATCCCGCCAGCGCACCCAAAAACGGTATATTGACTATTTCCGCCTCCCTTAGAACTGCGGCTCCAGGCCTGCCTGCGCCGGCTTGGACAGCCCGCCGAAGAGGCGCGGGCACTGGCTCTTCCTGCGCTGCGGCCTGCAAGGCCAGCGCAATACACATAGTGAACAGCGTGGGGGCAATATCTTTATGAGCAACTTTGACCATTTCGTCGGTACCAAGCCTGTTTCTGATAAACAGGCATTTGATGTCTCAGCATTGACCGCCTGGCTTGAGAAAAATCTGAACGGGTTTGCAGGCCCGTTGACAGTTGAGTTATTCAAGGGCGGGCAATCCAACCCCACCTACAAGTTGGTCACGCCCGCCAAGAGCTATGTGATGCGTTCCAAGCCCGGGCCCGTCGCCCGACTTTTAAAGTCTGCACATGCCGTGGAACGCGAGTTTGCCGTGATGAGTGGCTTGCAGGGCAGTGACGTGCCAGTGCCCCAGATGTATTGCCTGTGTGAAGATGAATCCGTCATCGGGCGCGCCTTCTACATCATGGAGTTCATGCAGGGGCGCGTCATGTGGGACCAGTCCCTGCCCGGCATGGAGAATGCGCAACGTGGCGAAATTTACGACGAGATGAACCGGGTGATTGCGGCCTTGCATTTGGTCAAGTTTGCTGATTGCGGCTTGAGCGCATATGGCAAGCCCGGCAATTATTTTGAGCGCCAGATTGGCCGCTGGAGCAAGCAGTACGTCGCATCGGTGACGCAGCCGATTGTTGAGATGGACCGCCTTATGGAGTGGTTGCCGCAGCACATCCCTGCCATGGCGCGCTCCGAATCAATGGTTAGCATTGTGCACGGTGACTTCCGGCTGGACAACCTGATGTTTCATGCCACCGAGCCGCGCGTGATTGCGGTGCTGGACTGGGAACTGTCTACCCTGGGCCACCCGTTGGCAGATTTCAGCTACCACTGCATGACCTGGCACATTCCGCAGGGCTTGGGGCGCGGCATCGGCGGTCTTGATATTGCCGCCCTCGGCATTCCGAGTGAGCAGGCGTACATTCAGCGCTATTGTGATCGCACCGGCTTTACAACGCCCGAGGAACTCAAACCTGACTGGAACTTTTACATGGCTTACAACCTGTTCCGCATTGCCGCCATTTTGCAAGGCATCGCCAAGCGGGTTGAAGCCGGCACGGCCGCCAGCGCGCAGGCGGTCAGCTCGGGTGCCGGTGCGAAACCGCTGGCGCAATTGGCCTGGCAATTTGCCAGAGCCGCAAAAACCGCATAAACCGATTAAACCGCATAACGGCTGCCCAACGATCCATATTGTTCATCTCCGCCCTCAGCACCTTGGTTTCATTCACCTATTCAATCCTTCATTTCACGAAAGACCCCCATGGACTTTGACTACTCCCCAAAAACAAAAGCACTTCAAGGCCGACTCCAGGCCTTCATGGACGAAAACGTCTATCCCGCAGAAGCCGCCTACCACGCTGAAATCGTCGCCAACACGGACACAGGCAAACGCTGGACGCCACTGCAAACCATCGAAAAGCTCAAGGTCAAGGCCCAAGCGGCTGATTTATGGAACCTGTTTCTGCCAGTGGACAGTGCCGCCGCCTCCGGCTACACCGGTGCTGGCCTGACCAACCAGGAATACGCACCGCTGGCCGAAATCATGGGTCGCGTGCTGTGGTCCAGTGAGGTATTCAACTGCTCGGCGCCAGACACAGGCAACATGGAAACCATTGCCCGCTATGGCTCGGCAGAGAACAAGACGCGCTGGCTAAAACCTCTGCTTGAAGGCAAGATTCGCTCCGCCTTTGCGATGACCGAGCCAGATGTGGCATCCAGCGATGCCACCAATATTGAGACCCGAATCGAACGCCAAGGTGACGACTACGTCATCAACGGTCGCAAGTGGTGGACCTCCGGTGCAGGCGACCCGCGCTGCGCCATCTACATCACCATGGGCAAGACCGACCCTGAAGCGCCGCGCCATTCACAGCAGAGCATGGTGCTGGTGCCCGCCAACACGCCGGGCATGACCATCGTGCGCCCGCTGACCGTATTTGGCTATGACGACGCGCCCCATGGCCACATGGAGGTGCTGTTCAAAAACGTGCGCGTTCCGGTGGGCAACATCCTGCTCGGTGAAGGCCGCGGTTTCGAGATCGCCCAGGGGCGCCTTGGCCCTGGACGCATTCACCATTGTATGCGCCTGATCGGCCTGGCAGAACGCGCGCTGGAGCTGATGTGCAGGCGCGCATCAAGCCGCGTGGCCTTTGGCAAGACCGTGGCCTCCCAAACCGTGACGCAGGAGCGCATTGCCGAAGCGCGCTGCAAGATCGACATGGCGCGCCTGCTGACCCTAAAAGCCGCCTGGCTGATGGACATTGCCGGCAACAAAGTCGCCAAGAATGAGATCGCCATGATCAAGGTAGTGGCCCCCAACATGGCCTGCCAGGTGATTGACTGGGCCATACAAGTGCACGGTGGAGGCGGCATGAGCGACGACTTTCCCCTGGCCTACAGCTACACGTCAGCGCGCTCCCTGCGTTTTGCCGACGGCCCGGATGAAGTGCACCGCAACGCCATCGCCAAGCTGGAGCTCGGCAAATACTCAGTCAACCCAAAACCCGTGGAAATGCCGATCACGCGCGGCTGAAAAATTAGCAAAGGACACCGATGATTGACGTCTATTCCTGGCCAACACCCAATGGTCACAAGATCCACATCATGCTGGAAGAGTGTGGGTTCAGACTGGGCCGGGACTGGCTGGCCCACCCCGTCAACATCGGCACCGGCGACCAGTTCAAGCCTGAATTCCTTAAAATCAGCCCGAATAACAAAATACCGGCCATGACCGACCCAGATGGTCCGGACGGCAAACCGATTTCCCTGTTTGAGTCCGGTGCCATTTTGTTGTACCTGGCGGCCAAGACGGGCAAGTTTTTGCCAAAAACCGATCGCCAGAAATATGACGTGCTGCAATGGCTGATGTTTCAAATGGGAGGCGTTGGTCCCATGCTGGGCCAGGCCCACCACTTCCGCATCTACGCGCCCGAGAAAATCGAGTACGCCGTCAATCGCTACACCAACGAGGCCAAACGCCTTTACGGTGTGATGGACCGCCAGCTGTCAACCCACAAGTTCATCGCGGGCAGCCAGTACAGCATTGCTGACATGGCGATCTTCCCGTGGCTGCGCAGCTGGCAAAACCAGGGTGTTGAGTGGGCCGACTTCCCGCACCTGAAACAGTGGTTCGACCTGATTGCCGCGCGTCCTGCCGTCAAGCGGGGCGTCGAAGTCTTGGCCAGTCTTCGCAAACCCCTCACGGGAGACAAAGAACGCGAGATGCTTTTTGGGGTGACCCAGTACCAAAAACGGTAGTACTGGCAAAAAACAACGGATTAGGGAGGCGGAAATAGCCAATATACCGTTTTTGGGTGCGCTGGCGGGATGTAGTGCAAGGCGCTCTGAGCGCCGTGTGGCGAGCCACACAAGCGAGGAGCAACGCCGCAATGCGCCCGTCAATGTTGCAAATCGTGCGGCCACAAATGGGATATTGGCTATTTCCGCCTCCCTTAGGCCTGTAGCCCTCGTAAAATGGCCTTTATATGCTTCTTTTTATATAGCATATATATATATATATATAGCATTCAATGCATTGTCAGTGCAAGTGCCTCGGTTTGCGACCGCCGCCGTGGCCCTGACCACCATGCCCACCGGAGCCGCCAGATCCCCTTGGAGGACGGCCAATTTCAAGTGAATTGACGAGCGCGTCAAACCGCTGGGCGAAGAGCTTGTCGACCTCAGCCACAACGCCCCCCAGCTCGGCACCGTCAAAGTGGCGCTCCATCAGGCTGATCAGGTCCTGAACCAGCAAATCGCGCTGCACCTGCATGATGGCAGCGGGATTGGGACCGACGAAAAGCATCATGAAATCATCGCGCGATTCGGCCTCGTCGTCCTCTTCATCATCTTCGTCAAAATCAGTGTCGTAGAACGTCACCTCGATGGTGGCACCAGTCTCAGACAACTCATTCAGACTCATGCACATTTCATCCAGAGATTGACGGAAATCTTCATCACCGGCCACGGTCCAGCAAAGCTGCAAAACGTGCTCCTCAGCGTCAAACTTGATCCCGGGCTCGTCCTCATAAACACTGGTCGCACCATCAGCCAGGGAGCGTGCGCCGGTGTATTTCCATAGCGGCTTGAGCGCGTCCTGCAACTGCTCGAAGTTCACGTCAGCACGCAAAGGTACTTGGCCGTGAACATGGATCTCAAAAGGGGCATTTTGGCGTTGCATAATTTTGCTAGTGTAGCGGTGCGAGAGGGTTTAGGTTCGTGAGAATCAGCGCGCCGCGTTTGATGTCGAGTGTGCCCACGACCGAAATCGATCCGTTACGCCCGTTATTCACGAAAGCGGTGGATTTTAAGTCTTCAATTTCGTCTTTTAACGAACTGCAACGAAACTGGAAAATTTTCAATTCTCCTTTAAGACCAGACAGCTCCGCATTCCTGGCGCGGCAGAAATTTCGTTACGCGACGCGTCTACTGTATGGTAGATTGCATTACGCGCAAGTACAGCATGCGCAGGTACAGCACACGCGCAGCAGGAGACCGAAATGGGAAATATGCAAATCGACACGCCATTGAACCCGGAGCAGGCCGCGCCTGCGCGTCTCGCATGACGGCGGTTCAACGGCAGCGCGTTGTGCCGTCTTCCTTGCCCCGCTTTGCTGCGGCGCTCACCGTCGATACGGCGGTGCGCGAGCGTGCAACGGCGTACCCGGCGCGCATTGCGCTGGTCCAGGACGACCGCCAAATCTCTTACGGTGAACTGCACAACCGGGTTGATCGCCTGTGCCACGCGCTGCACCGCTTGGGCGTGCGCCGTCGCGACCGCATTGCGGTGCTGTCAGAGAACCGCTTCGAGTATGTCGAGACCCTGCTTGCCGCTGCGGCGCTAGGCGCGATCGTCGCCTGCCAGAACTGGCGGCAGGCGGATGCCGAACTTGACTATTGCATGCGGCTGGTCGAACCCCGGCTGGTGCTGGTGTCGCCACGCTACGCGCATCGTCTGGGGGCGGTGGCGCACGGGGCGCGCCACGTCTTCGCCTTCGGCAATGAGTATGAGAGCCTGCTGGCGCGCGAGAACGACGGGCGCTTCGAGAGCCGCTCGCGCCCCGAAGACAACCTGCTGATCCTCTATACCAGCGGCACGACCGGCTATCCCAAGGGGGCCGCGATCAGCCACCGTGCCGAGATCGCGCGTGCCATGATCGCCGTGGCTGACGGCCAGCTCTATCCCGGCATGGGGTCAATCTGCTGGTCGCCTCTGTATCACATCGGCGGCACCGACCCG
>JANMVO010000314.1:0-14772 GCA_031392805.1 Rhodoferax sp.
TGCCACCAGCACCTTCAAGTCCAGATCGCACTGCCCGCGCTGTTGGGTAACGCGGTTGCCGGCCTCTGCGGCACTGGCACGGGCCAGTGCGTCTTGCGCAGGAGCAGTGAAACCGGCGCGGGTGGTCAAGGCCGACAGGCGCGCTGTCTCCCGGCGCGAGTTGGCATCGGTGAGGGTCAGGGCGAGTTGCAGCGCGCAGGCGCGCAGGTTGATGTATTGGTTGGCCACTTCAGCCGCGACCGACACGCGGGCGTCATGCCACTGCGCCTGCGCGCTCTCGTAACGCGCCTGTGCGGCATCTGTGGCAGCGCGGTTGCCGCCAAAAAGGTCAATCTCCCACGCCGCCTGCAGGCCGCCCTGCACCGTGCTGGCCAAAGGGAGGGGCGGCTGCGTCAGACCGCGGCTGGCAGCCAGGCTGGCGTCCAGCGTGGGCAGCAGCGCCGCGCCAGCAGTGGCGCGCGCCGCGCGTGCCTGGGCGATGCGTGACGTGGCGCTGGCCAGCGTCGGGCTGACGTTTTGTGCCGCCTCAATCAGCTCGACCAGCAGCGGGTCGCCCAGGCTCTGCCACCATTGCGACAGGTCCTTGAGCGTGCCGTTGTGCGGCAATGGGGTTTGCCATTGCGCGGGGGCCGCAGCAGTCACCGCTTCGGGTGGCGTCTGGCGGGTGGCGCAGCCAGCCGTCAGCAAAGGCAGCAGCAAGGCTGCAAGTCGCAGGGTATTCATGGTTCTATTTTTGATTTGTGCATGGGCATGGGCGTGGGGTTGGTAGAGCGATCCCGTGACCGCCCTGAGGCAAGTTTCAGCAGGCTGCAAGGGGTGCCGCCTGGCGAGCCAGAACTTCAGACAACTTCAGATAGACACTTTAGCCAAACACGCACTGCCACAAGGCCAGCACGGCATCCCGCTGGGCTTGGAGCGCGGGCAGGCTGACCTGGGTCGGTTCTTCGTTCAAGCGTGCGCGGTGCTGCACCCGGCGCAATTGCCGGTAGGCATCGGCGGCCGCGTGCCCAAGGCCCTCAGGCCAGAGTGCGCAATGATCAGGCAGCAGCCCAGCGGCCTGCGCGCGCTCCAGCAATGCAATGTTGCCGGCGTTGGCGATGAGATCAGGGTGCGAAGCGGCTTGCGACAACACCAGAAATTGCACCGCAAATTCCACGTCCATCATGCCGCCGGGACTGTGCTTGACATCAAACGGCTCGCCAGCCACCGAATTCGCCGAGTGCGAAGCATGCACCGGGTGCGCTGCACGGACCCTGTCACGCATGGCAACAATTTCCCCTCTCAAGCCGGCTGCGTCACGCGGCGCCGCGATCACGGCCTGGCGGATGGCATCAAAGCGCAGGCGCAGACCCTCGTCGCCCAGCACAAAGCGCGCCCGGGTCATGGCCTGGTGCTCCCAAGTCCATGCGGTGTTGCTGCCGCGCTGCAGCTGGTAGTTGGCGTAGGCATCAAAGGTGCTCACCAGCAGGCCCGAGTTGCCGTTGGGGCGCAGGGCCGTGTCAATCTCATACAGGTCGCCCTCGCTGGTCTTGACGGTCAGCCAGTTGATCAGTTTGCGCACCAGGCTGGCATAGACCTCGCCGTCCCGCTCGCTGGCAGGCCCGTCGGTGGCCTGGTAGACGAACACGATGTCCAGGTCGCTGCCGTAACCCAGTTCCCCGCCACCGAGTTTTCCGTAGGCAATGATGGCCATTTGAGGACTCTCGCGGTGCCGGTTTTTCAGGCGCTCCCAGCACCAGCGGGTGGTGATGCGCAGCACGGCTTCTGCCAGCGCGCTCAAGTCGTCGGCCACCTGCTCGACCGTCAGTGCGCCCTCCACATCACGCGCGAGGGTGCGAAAAACCTCGGCGTGGTGGGCGCGGCGCAGCAGGTTGAGCAGCGCTTCGTCATCGTCCTCGCCGGTGACTTGCAGCGCGCTGCGGCGCAGTTCCAGAGCACGCTCAAAATCAGCCGCAGCGAAGCGTTCATTGATCATCTCGTTGCTGGCCAGCTCGTCAATCACACCCGGGTGTTTCAGCAGATAGCGCGCGGGCCAACGGGCCGCTCCCAGCAGGCGCAGCAAACGCTCGTGCACCATGGGGCGCTCCAGCAGCAGGGCGAGGTAGCTTTCACGCCGCAGCAACGGCTCCATCCACTCGGCAATGCGGACGGCGGCCTCCTCGCTCACCCGGCCCTCGCGCAGCCATTGCGCGGTGCGGTCCAGCAGCCGGATGAGCCGCGCGCGCGAATCCTCACGCAAGGCCAGCACGCGCGGGTGCCCGCGCCAGGCGCTGACGCGCTCGCGGAACTTATCCGGCAACTGGGCCAGCAGCGCGTCAAAATCGGGGGCATCCGGGGAGCCCGAATTTCTATGGCAGCCACCGGTTTTACAGCCACTGTGACCGCCGCCGAGCAGCAGGTCAAACTCCTGGGCAACCAGCTCGCGATGGGTGTCCAGCAGGCTTAGAAAGACGCATGGGTCGGCACACCCCAGGGTCTGCGCGATCCAGCCCAGATCGTCGTCCTGCGTTGGCAGCACATGGGTTTGCTGATCGTCCAGGTATTGAATCCGGTGCTCCACGCGGCGCAGAAAAGCATAGGCCTGCGACAGCGCGTCAGCCGTGCCTTGTGGCATCAGGCCGGCCTTGGCAATGCGTTGCAGCGCGGCCCGGGTCGGCCGGGTGCGCAGCTCGGGGTACTGGCCGCCGCGCACCACCTGCAGCAGTTGCACGATGAACTCGATCTCGCGAATGCCGCCGCGCGACAGCTTGACGTCATTGGTGCGCTCCGGCCGGCCCGCACTGCGCCGGGCCGCGTGCTCGCGAATCTGACGGTGCAGCACGCGCAGGGCGTCAAAAACGTTGTAGTCCAGGTAGCGGCGAAACACAAAAGGCAGGACGACGCTGCGCAGCGCCTGGGCACCCCCGTTGCCGCCACCTTGAAGCGGCGCAATCACCCGGCTTTTAAGCCACGCAAAACGCTCCCATTCCCGGCCCTGAACATGAAAGTATTCCTCAAGCGCGCCGAGCGACACCGCCGGTGGCCCCGAGTTGCCGTTGGGGCGCAGGGCCAGGTCCACCCGAAACACAAAGCCGTGCTCGGTGGTCTCACCCATCAGGCTGTAGATGGCGCGCACACACTTGGCGAAATATTCGTGGTTGGAAAGCCGGCTGCGGCCTTGGGCATTGCCTGCGGTCTCGCCGTCGTGGTCGTAGACATAGATCAGGTCGATGTCGCTTGAGACATTGAGCTCGCGGGCGCCGAGTTTGCCCATGCCCACCACCCACAGCCGGGCACGCTGGCCCTGCGGATTCAACGGTGCGCCATGCGCGGCATCCAGCAGTTTCAGGGACTCGGTGCAGGCCACATCCAGTGCAAATTCGGCCAACAGCGTCATGGCGGTGGTCACGGTTTCCAGCGACGCCCCGGCCTCGCAGTCCAGACACAGCAGCCGCTCCAGCACCAGTTGGCGCGCGATCCGCAAGGCCGCCCCGATATCCTCACCCGAGTGCCTCAGGGCGTCAAACAGCAGGGCAATGCCGGTCTGGTCCGGGATACCGGGTCGCAGCAACGGCAATTGCGCCTGGTAACGCCGTCTGATGCGCTGGGCGAACCGTGAATGCGAAGATGGGCTGGGCGTGGAGTCGGGCAACAGGTTGGGCAAGGACAGGCCGGGTTTGAAGTTGCATGTATCCCGCTGTGGGGGCTTGTCGATTTGCATCAAATCGCCTGGACCGTTGCGGGTCATAATTCTTGCCATATTCCCAACTTCAAAATGAATGACTTGACGCCAGTCCCCTCAGCGCTGTTGAAGGCTATCGGGGTCATTGCACGCGGGTCTTTATGGTTGCTGTTGTCAGCCTGGTTTCTGTTTGCAGCGGCTTGGGGTGCGCTGCATTGGCTGATTGTGCCGCGAATTGGCGATCTTCGCCCGCAGCTTGAAGCGCAGGCCTCGCGGGTGCTGGGCGTGCCGGTCACGATCGGTGCCATCAGCGCGCAGTCGACTGGCATGATTCCCTCGTTCGAGCTGAGCGACGTGAAACTGTTTGACGCCATGGGACGCGAGGCCCTTCGCCTGCCGCGTGTGCTGGCCGCACTGTCGCCACAGTCGGCCCTGGCCCTCAAGTTTGAGCAGCTCTACATTGACCTGCCCCACTTGGACATCCGGCGCGCGCAAAACGGAAAAATCACGATTGCCGGTCTGGATTTTTCCAGCCCTGGCGGCAGTGACGGCACGGCCGCGGACTGGCTCTTTTCGCAGCCAGAATTCGTCATTCGCAATGGCACGGTTCAATGGACCGATGAGATGCGCGGCGTGCCAACGCTGTCCATGCGTCAGGTTGATCTGGTCATGCGCAACCACTTCCATAACCATGATTTGCGCCTCGATGCCACGCCCCCGCCTGAGTTGGGTGACCGGTTCACCGCCATGGCGGTGTTCAAGCAGCCTCTTCTGTCGCTGAGAAACGGCCAGTGGCGCGATTGGGCGGGCCAGGTGTACGGAGAGTTTGAGCGGGTCGATTTAGCCCGGCTGGCACGCCATGCGGACTTCGGGTTTGCCGTTGCGCGCGGCAAGGGTGCCTTGCGCGCCTGGGTCGATGTGAGCCGCGGCGAAGTCACGGGCGCCACCGCCGATGTTCTGCTTGCCGACGTGAACACGACCCTGGGCAGCCGCCTTGCACCGCTGGAGCTGCGGTCTGTGGCGGGCCGTCTGGAGGGGAGCTTGCTTGGCGGCGGCTTTGAGTTCAAGACTCAAGCCCTGCAATTCCAGACGCAGGACGGGCTGCGCTGGCCGGGCGGCAATGTCCGGATCATGCAAGTGGGTGAGAAAATTGGCAGCGGCCAACCGGTGCCGGCCCACGGCGAGTTGGTGGCGGACAAACTCGACCTGGCGGCGTTGTTGCAGATTGCCGATCGGCTTCCGCTGGGCGCACAGGCGCATGCGGCCTTGGCGCAGTGGCGTGCCAAGGGTCTGATAGAAAACCTTCGGGCGACGTGGCAAGGCCCGCTGGGCGCGCCGCAAAAATATGAGGCCAAGGGCCGCGTGGTGCATTTGGAGGCGGCTTCAAGGAGTGCCGGTGGGCCCGCTGTGCGCAATGCCGCAGTTGATTTCGACCTGACCCAGGCGGGCGGCAAAGCGAACCTTGTGATGAGCAACGGTGCCATCGATTTGCCGGGCTTGTTCGAGGATCCGCTGATACCCTTTGCACAGCTCTCTGGCACTGCGCAGTGGCAGATCGAGGGTGAGCGCCTGTCGGTGCAGGTGCCCAACCTGAAGTTCAGCAACGCCGATGCGCAGGGGGAAGCACAGCTCAAATGGCACGCCAGCGTCGCCGACCCGGCCAGAGGCGGCACCCGCTTGCCGGGCGTGCTCGATTTGCAGGGCAGCATGAGCCGCTTGCAAGGCGCCCGCGTCTACCGTTACCTGCCCAAAATCATGCTGCAACGGGTGCGCGACTACGTCCGTGACGCGCTGGTGAAGGGCACGGCAACGGGCGTCAAGTTCAACGTCAAGGGGGATCTGCACGACCTGCCCTTTGCCGATGCAAAGCAGGGTGACTTCCGGATATCGGCCAACCTGGCCGATGTGACCCTGGCCTATGTTCCCCGCAGCATCGCGCCAGCAGACTCCTTGCCCTGGCCTGAACTGACTCAGTTGTCGGGCGAGTTTTTGATTGACCGGCTGATGCTGCAGGTCAAAGGCGTCAAGGGCAGGCTGGCAGGATCACCGGGAATTTCTGGCACATCGGACACAGCAGGCCTGCAAATCACGGCGGCTGAAGGCCAGATACCCGATCTGCTGCACGCCACCACCGTAAACGTCAGTGCCGAGGCGCACGGCCCGCTCGCCAACCTGCTGGCGCTCGTGAATGGCTCGCCCGTGGGTCATATGACGGGTCAGTCTTTGGCCCTGGCGACCGGCACCGGCAATGCAGACTTGCGTCTGAAGCTGAGTTTGCCGCTGGCGGCACTCGATAAAACCAGCGTGCAGGGCAGTGTGACACTGGCTGGCAACGATGTGCAGATCACGCCCGAGACGCCCCGTCTGGAGCGTTCGCGTGCTGTGGTGAGTTTCTCTGAGAGCGGCTTTGCCATCACCAATGGCCAGGCCAGAATGTTTGGCGGCGACATGGCATTGTCGGGCGGGTCGATGGCACCCGGCTCGGCCGCTACCGCCGGTTCGCATGAGGCAGGGCGTGCCCCGCCAGGCATTGTTTTCCGTGCCCAGGGCAGCGTCACCGCCGAGGCTTTGAGGCAGGCCAAAGACCTTGGTTTTGTCTCGCGCATGGCACAAAATGCCAACGGCAGCGCGGCTTATTCTGCGGTGTTGGGCTTTCGGCTCGGGCTCCCGGAGCTTCTGGTTTCCAGCAATCTGGTGGGGTTGTCGCTGAATTTGCCAGCGCCATTCGGCAAGACTGCCGAAGCTGCATTGCCAGTCCGGCTGGAGACCACGCTGGCTCGCAATTCACAGGCACCGGCGGCTGGCGGTGGGACGGGCCAAGCGCTTGAACAGTTGCAGCTTGATGTCGGGCGTATTGCCACCATCGTCTATGTCCGCGATGTCTCGGGTGGCGAGCCCAGGGTCCTGCGCGGAAGCATTGCCGTGGGCCTGGCGGGTGATGAGTCTGCGCCCCTGCCCGACGAAGGCGTGGTGGCCAACATCAACCTCACGCTGGTTGACATAAACGCCTGGGCCAGCGTGCTGTCGCGGGCAGCCGGAACCCCTGTTACTGGGGACGAAGCGCCGGTGCGCGGCGCGGCGGCGCCCGCCAGAGGCGGCGCAGGCAGTGCGGCTTTGGGCTATTTGCCGACCAGCCTGGCGGTGCGGGCGAGCGAATTGACAGTTGGCGGGCGAAAGCTCAACAACGTGGTGGTGGGCGGAACGCGGGAAGGCCTGACCTGGCGCGCCAACCTGGACGCCACCGAGCTCAACGGCTATGTGGAGTACCGCCAGCCCTCCGGGGCTGGGGCGGGGCGGGTGTTTGCCCGCTTGGCCCGATTGACCCTGGCGCAGGCGTCGGCAAAAGAGGTTGAGACGCTGCTGGACGAGCAGCCCGCCACGGTGCCAGCACTCGATATCGTTGTGGACGACCTGGAACTGCGGGGCAAACGACTCGGCCGCGTGGAGATCGAGGCTGTCAATCGCGGCGCGGGCGCCGTAGCACGTGATGGTGGTGTGCGCGAATGGCGGCTGAACAAGTTCAACGTCATTGCACCAGAGGCGGTGTTCACCGCGAGTGGCAACTGGGCCAGCCTCAATGCACAGAGTCCGCCCGCATCAGGGTCGCGCGCGGTGGCTGGCACCGCCCCGCCTGCCAGCGGCGCTGGCGACCGGCGTCGCACGCTGATGAACTTCAAGCTGGACATCCTGGACGCCGGTGCGTTATTGGCACGCTATGGCATGAAGGACGTGATTCGCCGTGGCAGTGGCAAGCTGGAGGGCCAGGTTGCCTGGGTTGGCTCGCCGTTGAGTCTGGACTATCCGAGCATGAGCGGCGCGTTTGCGGTCAACGTGGACTCGGGCCAGTTTTTGAAAGCTGACCCTGGCATTGCCAAGCTTTTGGGTGTGCTGAGCCTGCAGTCGCTGCCGCGCCGCCTGAACCTGGATTTTCGGGATGTGTTCACCGAAGGCTTTTCATTCGATTTTGTGCGTGGTGACGTGCGCATCGACCAGGGCATGGCCATCACCAACAATCTGCAAATGAAGGGCGTCAACGCCGCCGTGCTGATGGAGGGCCGCGCCGACATTGCGAAAGAGACACAGGACCTGCGGGTTGTCGTGGTGCCGGAGATTAACGCTGGAACCGCGTCGCTGATTGCCACCGCCATCAATCCCGCCATCGGTCTGGGCACTTTTCTGGCGCAACTTCTGCTGCGTCGCCCACTCATGGAAGCATCGACTCAGGAGTTCCATATTGAGGGCAGTTGGGTCGATCCAAAAATTACCAAAGTGGCGCGAAAATTCGGCGCACCGGTGCGTTCTGACAGCAATCCAGACGCCAAAAATGACAACAAAACGGAGACAGCGCAATGAAAGTGGCGGCAATCCAGATGGTCTCAAGCCCAACGCTGCAGACCAACCTCAACAGCGCCCAGGCACTTTTGACCGAGGCGGCACAACAGGGCTGCGAGCTGGCCGTGCTGCCCGAATATTTTTGCCTGCTGGGGACCCGCGACACCGACAAACTCGCCATACAGGAGGTTTACGGCAAGGGTGTGATCCAGCAGTTTCTGTCCGATGCGGCGCGCGGCTTGGGCCTGTGGATTGTGGGGGGGACATTGCCGCTGTCAATCGGCAAGGGCGATGCTGAAGGTGGCAGTGAACCTGCCAATGAAGGTGCGGGTGACCTTGCCGTTGACCTTGCCGGGGAGGGTGTCGCTCAAGAGGTTAAGCTGGGGGCGGCGCGCGGCTCCAGGGTCTACAACAGTTCACTGGTTTTCTCACCGGCGGGGGATTGCGTGGCACGCTACGACAAGATTCACCTTTTCAGATTTGACAACGGGCAGGAGCGGTACGACGAATCACGCGTACTTCAACCCGGCCACCAGCCGGTGACATTTGAATTGGCCTCACGCGACGGGTCCACGTGGCGCATCGGCATGAGTATCTGCTACGACTTGCGGTTCCCCGAGCTCTACCGCGGCTATGCCCGCGCAGGGGTTGACCTGCTGCTGGTCCCCAGCGCCTTCACCCACACCACAGGCCAGGCCCACTGGGAGGTATTGCTGCGCGCGCGCGCCATCGAGAACCAGGCGTTTGTGGTGGCTGCTGCGCAGGGTGGCCTGCATGAGAACGGCCGACGCACCTGGGGGCACACCCTGCTGGTCGATCCGTGGGGCAGCGTGATGGCTCAAAAGCCTGACGGCGCCGGCGTGGTTTGCGAAGACCTGTCGCTTGCCCTGCGCAGGCAATGTCGGGCCAAATTGCCCGCGCTTGCGCATTGCGTCCTGTGAAGTGGCGGGCCACGGGTGTCAGCGTGTCATGTTCCGTGAATAGTCTGCCGTGAGTGGACTTAAGTGAGTAGTCTGCCGTGAATAAGTCTGACGTGAACAGGCTGACGTCAGTGGTGCGCCTTGAGTGATCTGGCGCGGTTGACCAAGTACCGCCCGCCGCTGGCCCAGCGCAGGCGCCTGCTGTGGCTGGTGCTGGTGGGTCTGGTGGTGGTGTTGCTGGTCATGCTGGTCTGGCTGGCCGGGCGCTACGAGGCGAGCCAGGTTCAGGACAGGCTGGAGCGCGACACGGGTGTTGCCGTGGGTGACATTCGGACAGCGCTCACGCGCAACGTTCAAAGCCTTCAGGCTTTGCAGTTCAACCAGCCGACGCCCGGCTCATGGGCCATTGAAGCCGCAGGCATGCTGCGGGAACACCGTGAGCTGCTGCAAATCGAGTGGCGCGACGCCGCGCTGACGGTGCGCTCGCAGGTGGACACGCCCTTTCGAACCCCGGTGTTTGAACGCCTGGGGCGAGTCAATGTACAGTCTGACGTCGCCCAGGCCTGTAGCACCGCGCGCAAAGTCAGCGGCCCTGCTTACTCCGGCAGCTACTTTGTGTCCCTTGCCGACGGGCTTGGCATGGAACTTATGGATTTGTGCCTGCCCCTGGTGACGGCGGGTCGGCCTTCCGGCTATTTGCTGGCTACCTATTCCCTGCAGGACATCCTGAACGACGTGCTGGAGCGTCAACTCACGCGCAGCCAGGAAGTGTCGTTTACCGAACCCGACGGCACGCGGCTTGCCGTGCGCGGGGCAGGGCCGCGCGGCAACCGGGTTTTTACCGCGCAGCAACTGCTGGATCTGCCGGGAATGACTTTGGTGCTGCGCCTGAACAGTTGGCGCGGTACGCCCGATTTGTTTCCCAATGTGCTCACGGCGCTGGTGACCGCCATGGCCATTGCCCTGATCTCTGTTCTGGCCGTGCTTGGCAAAGACATCCGTCGACGCCTCAAGGCCGAGCGCGACCTGGCTGACGCTCTGGCATTTCGAAAAGCCATGGAAGACTCGCTGGTGACCGGGCTTCGCGCGCGCGACCTGCAAGGGCAAACCACCTACGTCAACCCCGCGTTTTGCGCGATGGTGGGCTTTTGCGCCGAGGAGCTGACCAGGCCAGGCCTGCCAGCACCTTATTGGCCACCGGCCTTGGTGGATGAGTACCAGCAGCGCCAGGCCATCCGGCAGGCCGGCAATGTGCCGCCGCGAGAGGGCTTCGAGTCGGTGTTCATGCGCAAGGATGGCTCGCTCTTTCCCGTGCTCATCATCGAGGCCCCGCTGATCAACGCCCAGGGCTTGCAGACCGGCTGGATGAGTGCGTTTCTGGACATCAGCGAGCAACGGCGGGTGGAAGAGTTGTCGCGCGCCAGCCAGGAGCGGTTGCAGGCCACCGCCCGTCTGGCCACTGCGGGCGAGATGGCGTCCCTGCTCAGCCATGAGCTGAATCAACCGCTGGCAGCCATATCAAGCTATGCCACAGGATCGGCCAATTTGCTGCGCGAACGGCGCACCCCGCCAAGCGAGCTTGAAGCCGATCTGGCGCTGGCCATAGACCGCATTGCCGAGCAGGCTGAACGCGCGGGCAAGGTGATCAAGAGCGTGCATGACTTTGTGCGCCGACGCGACCAGGCCCGCGAAGCGGTGGCACCCCAAGCCCTGTTTGACGCGGTGTTGCCGCTGGTCAGCCTGCAGGCGCGCAAGCTGTCGGTGCGGGTGCAGACGCAGGTTGACGCCGATTTGCCGCCGGTCCTGTGCGACCGCACCATGGTCGAGCAGGTGCTGCTTAACCTGGCCCGCAACGCGATGCAGTCGATGGACCAGCCCGGCATCACGGAGCGTGTCTTGCTGATGCGCGTTGGCCGCATTAGCCGCACGACAGGGTCTGGACGTGGGGATGGGCGCGAACGCTGGCTGGCGTTTTCAGTGGCAGACTTTGGGCCTGGCATTGCGCCCGAGGTGCGACAGCAATTGTTCACGCCCTTCTTCACCACCAAGGCCGAGGGCATGGGTCTGGGACTCAGCCTGTGCCGCACCGTGGTGGAGCAACACGGGGGCGTGCTGGTGGATGGGCCCAACCTGCCCCAAGGCACCGTGTTTACCTTTACGCTGGCCACCAGCAGTGTGGAATAACATGGCCCAATGCAACCTGTGATTGATGCCTGCGTTTTTATTGTGGACGACGATGCCGGCGTGCGCGAGGCACTGGCGTGGCTGCTGCGCACGCGCCGCCTGCCCAGCCAGCTGTTTGAGAGCGCCGAAGCGTTCCAAAAAATCATCGAAGGCGACTTTTTGCCAAATCAGCCAAGTTGCCTGCTGCTGGACGTGCGCATGCCGGGCATCAGCGGCCTGGCCCTGTTTGACTGGCTGGTGGGGCGCGGCCTGCATCAGAGCATGCCGGTGATATTTTTGACCGGCCATGCCGATGTGCCCACCGCCGTGGATGCCGTCAAGCGCGGTGCCTTTGATTTTTGTGAAAAGCCGTTTTCTGACAACGCGCTGGTGGACCGGGTCGAGCAGGCGCTGGCGCAATCGGCCCGGGTGTTTGGCATCAGCAAAGAGACGGCGCTCTTGCGCAAGCGGCTGGCGGAACTGACCGAGCGCGAGCGGGATGTGATGCAGTTGGTGGTCGAAGGCCTGCCCAACAAACTGATCGCTGACGGGCTCGACATCAGCGTGCGCACGGTGGAGGTTCACCGCGCCCGTGTGTTTGACAAAATGGAGGTCAAATCAGCCGTTGAGCTGGTCAATATGCTACAAAAATTATAGCTTCATATGCATATAGTACAAGGGCCACAGACCGAAACACCCTGCTAAACACTCCGTAACCAGGTCAAAACCGGGCAACACAATCCACGATTGGCTTTTTGCACCATTGTGGACGCGCAGGGCCGCAGTTTGAGCGCTGGCCACAGACAGCGCGTGAACCGCAACAGAAGCAGGGTGCGTTCATGGGCAGATTTGCGCTCCCCGGGTAGTTTTTTTAGGGGTTTTTCAGAACGATCTGATCCTGCCGGGCAATCACCTCACCATCCAGCGCCGCCATCAAATCAGGAATAAGCTTTCGCAGCTCGGCGGTGGCAATCGCCACGTCGGCGTCAAAGCCGTCGTCCTTGCCTTTGGGCGATCCATTGGCCCCTTCAAACACAACATCCAGAAACGCTACTTTTTTGATCTGTAGCGCCTCGGTCAGCACGAACGAAACGCGGCCGTCCCACGTCATTGCCACGCGGGTGGGCTGCTTGCCGCTCTCGATGTGCTGGCGCACCTCGTCGATGTCCAGCGGGTGGCGCGCGTAGCGCACCACTGACTTGCTCTCGTCGGCAGCTTTCAGCTCGCACTCACGGTCCACGCTAAAACTCTGCGGTGGCTCCTGCGTGGTCAGCCACTGCGCCATCGCCACGGCGGGTGATGTGGTGGTGTTGACCATCGAGACGGTAAAACCCTCAATCGATTTCACCAGCATCGTCAGCACTTCATCGGCCTTGGCTGCACTGGCCGCGTCGATCACCAGCAAGTGGGCCGCCGGGTCAATCCAGACCCACACCGTCGCCTCCTTGGTGAAGGCCATGGGCAGCAGCTCCAGCCTGATGTCATCCTTAATGTCACGTGTCTCTTTTTTGCCCGGCTTGCGCCCCGTGGTGGCTTCGATCTGCGCGACGCGTTCTTTGGCCTTGCGCGCAATCACCGTGCCGGGCACCACCTTGACTTCGATCCTGAGTTTGAGCATCAGTTGCCCACCCACAGATTCCACCAGCGGGCCATGGGCCTCGCCACGTGGCTCGGTCCAGCCGATGGACTTGTCCTGAGAAGCGCCACATTCGACGAAGCGCGCCTTGTCCAGACCGGCCTCCATGCTTGCGACTGTTGGAGCCCAGGCCGGCCCGATTCGATACACCATCACGTTCTTGAACACAGATTCCCTTTGATTTGATTGCGGATTTTTTCAACTTGCCCGATTCGGGCCACGTCCGATTGTCGACGCCCGGGCGGCTCTTTTTGCCTCCCCTTCGCCCGGTTTCACCCTCTTTTTTTCACGTTTTTTTCACAAAACTTTACCTGACCTTAATCAGCCAGCACGCAGCAGATACACGGCAGGCGCAAACTCCCTCTCAACCTGATACCGCCTTCGTGCATCAGGCTTCTTTTCCCGAAAGGAAAGCTCACATGACCTCCGCATTTAAATTCGCGATGAACGCAAGATTGAACTCTGCATTGAAACCGCTGTTGCTGGCCAGCATGATGGCCGGTGCCGGATTCTCGGCCCTGGCGCAAAGCCCGCCGATTGGCGCGCCCGGCGGCCCCTCTGCACCGGTTGGTGAGCAGCGCGGCATGATGCGCCATGCTTCGATGGACCCCGCCAAAATGCAGGCGATGGTGCTAAAACATCAGGCCGCGTTGAAGGAAAAACTCAAAATCACATCGGCCCAGGAAAGCGCCTGGACTGCCTTCACCGGCACCATGAAGCCGCCAGCCGACATGGGCCGGCGCCGAATGGACATGCGTGCCGAGATGGAGAAGCTTTCAACCCCGGAGCGCATCGACAAAATGCGCGCCTTGCGGGTCCAGCGGAATGCCGAGACGGACAAGCGTGCCGACGCCACCAAAACGTTCTACGCCGTGCTGAGCCCCGAGCAACAAAAGGTGTTTGACGCGCATCCCATGCGCGGCCACCACGAGCGCAGGCATGGGCACCGCTAGAAAAGCGCGGATTTATTCATTGAGGATGTGCTGTCAGCACCGCGTTACGCCCGAAGTTGGGTATGACCCCTGCCACTCAGGCGCAGGGTTCAGCGGCTGTGGACAGCCCAGGCCGCTGGAACGTCCAAAAAAAAAGTGCCTGTTCCTGGCATACTATCTGCATGAATGTCATGGCTCATATTTCCCGCACACTCGGTGATCCACGACACGACTGACTACGGCAAGGGCCGCAACAAGTATTTCAGCCCGTTAGTGACCAAGGCGGGCGGACAGATCGCGGGCACCCCCGGCGTCACCGCTGACCAGCAAGATTTCACTGCCAAACTCACCAAGATCAAGGAACTCAAGCCCGATGTGGTCTACTTCGGCGGCCTGACACCAGACCGATGAGTACTGCCGCGTCGACCACATTGGCGAAGCGGTGCTGTTGTTCACCGACTTGATCGACGATTGGAGCGAAACATGCCAATGACAAATTCCAGGCTTAACGAACTCGATGCGTGGCGAGCCGCTGAGCTGCTGGCGACGCGTGAGTTAAGCGCTGTGGACCTGGTGCGCGCCTGTCTTGACCGCGTTGCCGAGCGCGATGGCGCAGTACATGCGTTTGCAGCCATTGATCCGGATACGGCGCTGGCCCAAGCTAGAGCGCTGGACGCCGGGCCGGTTCGCGGGCCGCTGCACGGGCTGCCGCTGGGCGTAAAGGACCTGTTTGACACCATAGGCCTGCCCGCCACTTATGGCTCTGCCATTTATGCCGGTAACCGCCCGGCGGCTGATGCCGCTGCCGTGGCGCTGTGCCGGGAGGCGGGCGCGTTGGTGCTGGGCAAAACCGTCACGACCGAATTCGCTTATTTCCAGCCTGGCCCTACACGTAACCCGCACAACCTGGCGCACACGCCAGGCGGTTCGTCCAGCGGTTCAGCCGCTGCCGTCGCTGACCACATGCTGCCCTTGGCGCTGGCCACGCAGACCGCCGGCTCCATCGTGCGCCCTGCGTCCTATTGCGGCGTGGTCGGCTACAAGCCGAGCCATGGCCGCGTGCCGCGCGCGGGCGTGAAAAGCCTGTCAGAGACTTTGGACACCGTTGGCGGCTTTGGCCGCAGTGTG
>JANMVO010000328.1:0-4831 GCA_031392805.1 Rhodoferax sp.
CACACTCAACTGGTGACCCACGTAGCGGGGACCACGCGTAAAAATGCCGCCTGACTCGCGCTGGAAAAGCGCTTCGTCAAAATAGCTTGATACGGACAGCTGGCTGGAGGCTTGTTGGAGTTGGGGACTTAAATCAGACATGGCAGTCTTGACCTGGAGACTCCCCCATGAAGGGGCAGGGCGCACACGACCGTGTGCAAATAACGGGAATTCACGTTGAAGCTCAAAGGGAGACGGGATTGTACCTTTCGACCTTCACGCCGATTTCATGCCGCCGACCTCTACCTGCTTTTTCGCCTTCAATGGCAACACTTCCTGCACTGCCTCGACATTCGCAAACTCCGGGTCCTTGTGAACCAAAGTTGAATGGGTCATTTCCGCCGCAGCCGCGATCCACGCATCCGCCACCGACAGCGGGTACCGCGCCTTGACCGACGCAGCGGCCTGCAACAATTCGGGACAGCCGTGGCATCTCGCACGGCGTGCTTGTGCAGCCCAGCTTCCTCGGTACTGACAACCACTATTTCCTCGATGCCCTCCGCCAGCAACCGCAGCGTCTGCGCGGCGTGGCGATGGTCTCGCCGGAGATCACCGACGACGCACTCGTGGCCCTTGATGCGCAAGGTGTGGTCGGCATCCGCCTGAATCTTCTGGGGTTAGAGTTGCCCGACCTTGCCGCGCCAAACTGGCAGGGACTGCTTGCGCGGGTGCGCGCACTTGGATGGCATGTCGAGGTGCACCGAGATGGTGAAGACCTGCCGGAACTGCTGCAAGCCCTGCTGCCCAGCGGCTGTGCCCTCGTGGTTGACCATTCGGACGGCCCAACCCGGATCACGGCGTGGATGATCTTGCGTTTGCCGCTTTTCTGCGCATTGCCGACAGCGGCCGCGTGTGGGTCAAGCTGTCGGCAGCCTATCTGTCCCGTCCCGCGCAATTCATTGCCATTTGAGCAACGCTTTCTCCAGCCGGGTCATGCCGCGCGTGACCAGCATGCCCAGCGTGGCCAGCAGTACCAGCAGGCCCATCACGCCGTTCATGTTGAAGGTGGATTGCAGATAGGACAGGGTCTGGCCCAGCCCGTGCTCGGCGGCAATGATCTCGGCCCCGACCACGCCCAGCATCGAGAAGACCAGCGCCAGCCGCAGCCCGGAAAATATCACCGGCACGGCACCCGGCATCGTCACCTTGAAAAAGATCTGGCGCGGCGTGGCACCCAGAGAACGGGACAGGGTGACCAGGTCCGGCGACACGCCGCGAATGCCCGCCACCGTGTTGGCCAGCACAATGAAGAACGACAGGCTGGTGCCGACTGCGATTTTGGAGCCGATGCCCAGCCCGAACCACAGCAGAAACAGCGGTGCCAGCGCAAAACGGGGCATGGCGTTGAGCACCATCAGGTAGGGGTCGAGCGCGCGCTCAAGCCGGGGGAACATCACAAACAGCAAGCCCAGCGTCAACGCTGAAACGCTGCCCAGACAGAACGAGACCAGCGTGCCCGCGATGGTGTAACCCAGCTCACGCCAGAGCTTGCGGTCCACCACAAAGCCATCCCACAAATACATCGCAATGCCCGACGGCTGGCCGAAGAATGTGGCCTGCAGCCACTCGCGGCGCATGGCATATTCCCACAGCAGCAGGAAGGCGGTGATGAACGCAGCGTGCATGAGGACGACTTTCAGCCTGGCACTCATGCGTACACTCCTGCCCGCTGCGTGACTGTTCCCCCAGGCGGGCGCGGGCACCTTGGGAGCCTTGCGGCGGCGCTCATAAAACTGGTTCCGCATTAACCAAACCTTCTTCAAGCCTGGTCCAGACCTGGGCGCAGATGTCCAAAAAATGGCGGTCTTTTTGCAGCGCCCGCACTGATCGTGGGCGATCAAGGTCAATCTGCATGTCGGCAATGATGCGGCCCGGGCGCGCGCTCATCACAATCACGCGGTCTGACAGCGCTACCGCTTCGGCCAGGTCGTGGGTGATGAACACCACGGTGCGCCGGTGTTCGCTCCACAGCTCAAGCAGCAGGTCTTCAAGCTGCAACTTGGTTTGCGCATCCAGCGCGCCAAAGGGTTCGTCCATCAGCATCACGGGCGAGTCAAGGCAGAAGGTGCGGGCCAGCGCGCAACGCTGGCGCATGCCATGCGACAGCATTTTCGGGTAATGCTGCTCAAAGCCTTTCAGGCCAACCCGCGCCAGCAGCGCGCGGGCCTTTTGCGCGCGCGCCCCGGGCGCAACGCCGCGAATTTCCATGCCATAACTGGCGTTGTCCAGCGCCGGGCGCCACGGCAGCAGGCTGTCACGCGCCAGCATGTAGGCCACGTCGGGGTTGCCGATGACCGGTGTTTTGCCTAACAGCGAAATGCGGCCCTGACCGAGCGGCACCAGGCCGGTCAGCAGGTTGAGAATGGTGGTCTTGCCGCAGCCGCTGGGGCCGACGATGGAGACGAATTCGCCGCTCTGCAAGTCCAGCGATAGGTTGTCGACGGCGAGCACATCGCCAAAGCGGACCGTGAGGTTCGAGATGGAAATGGCGGCCATCAGATGCGGCCCGCTGATTTAAAAATGCCAGCTTTCATGCGGCCGGGTTTCACGCGGCCTCCCTTCACGGCGCTTTGTCGTAAATCAGGTCGGCGATGGCCGGCATTTTGTCGATCATCTTCACGGCCAGCAGCAAATCAAGTTCAGCCTGGATCGCCTTGCGGTTGATGCTGGCACGGTAAGCGCCCGTCTGCACCGCGCCGCGCAGCACGCTGGCCAGCACTTCGTCGCCCTTGGGCATGTCGAACTTGAAGTACTGCCGCCCGATCTTGAGCACCTCGTCAAAGTTGGCCGGGTTGTTGATGAACAGCTCGGCCTCCTTGGCGGCCGTGATGACGGCTGCAATCACGTGCGGGTATTTGTCGATGTATTCCTGGGTAAACACCAGACCGTTGCCGCCACCGTTCATGGCGAACAGTTCGGCTGGTTGCGGGTCGGTCGAGCCGGTCCAGACCCGCTTGCAGGTCTTGAGCACGTCGCACATGGCACCGGCTGGCTCAAACATCATCAAGGCATCTACCTGTTTGGACACCAGAGCGCCGTAGGCTGTGTTGGGGCCGCCCACGGCGACGTAGGTTACATCGTCGGCCTTCATGCCCGCCTTCACGAGCATCCAGGCCGTAAAAATCTCGGATGCGGCTCCGCGCGCGGTGACACCGATCTTCTTGCCCTTGAAGTCCTGCATGAAAGCGGGGAAACCCTTGCCGATATTGGGTGACGCCATTTGGTTGCCACCCAGCAGAATCCAGACGTTTGCGACCGCGCCACCCACCACCATCTTCATCTTGGCACCTTTCTGGATGGCCGCATTCATCACCACTGTGGGGCCGAAAAATGAGTCAATGCTCTTGGCCATCATGGCCTGCGCTGCCAGCGGCGCCGCAGGAATGGTCTGCAACTCGCATTTGATGCCGGCTTTCTCGCAATAGCCCTTGCTGATGGCCACCCGGATCAGCATGTTGCCGGTGCCCGGATAGTCCTGAAATTTGACTGATTCGCCCTTGCCTTGAGCCAGCACAGGGAGTGTCCCCAAAGCACCTATCAGGGCTGCCGTTGCAAAAGTCAGCTTTGCAAATCTGCTTGTCATTCCGGTTTCCTTTGGTTTCTTGGTCAATCGTTGGGGTTATAGAGAATAGTCATAGGGGCGTCAACGTGACAAACACCAATTCTCATATTGAGTCGGTCATGCAGACCACGACAGGCCACACCAGTGCCATACTCCGGTTCGCCTTGGTCAAGAGCATGGCCTTGGATTTACGCAACCGTTGGGCAGGAGTTTTCAATGCGGAATACACGGATTGTGGCGTTTTTTTTGAGTGGTTTTGTGCTGGTTTCTGCGGCACAGGACCATGAGGTCAATGGGGCCAATGACCTCACGCCCGTCAGCGCGCGCGACTGGAACGCAGGCCGTGCTGCGCATTTGCTGGAGCGCGCCGGCTTTGGCGGCACGCCCCAAGACATCGCGCGCTACACCGCGATGGGTCCTGAGGCGGCGGTGAAAGCATTGGTCGATTTTTCGGGCGCTGGCCAGTCAGATGCCAACCGCCATCTGCTGCCGTTTGATGAATCGGGCATTCATGACCCCGGCCTTGAGCCATTCCCCGCCAGCCGCCCGGCCGCCACAAACCAGGCGAAGGCCACCGGTGAGGCGCTGGGCGTGAAGGTCAAGCCCACGGGCAACCGCAGAATGCAGCCAGTGGTGGACAAGTTTTTTTACTGGCTGCGGGCCAGCCGGCTGGAGACCGACCGCCTGGCCTATTGGTGGGCCAACCGCATGCTGACCACGGCCACCCCGCTGCAGGAAAAAATGGCGCTGTTCTGGCATGGACACTTTGCCAACAACGAAGAAAAAGTGCGCGATTACCGCAAGATGAAGCGCCAACTGGAGCTGTTCCAGGCCAAGGGCACAGGCAATTTCCGCGAGCTGTTGATTGGCGCGGCGCAAGACCCGGCAATGCTGGCTTTTCTGGATGCCGGCGTGAACGTGAAGGGCGCGCCAAACGAGAACTTTGCCCGCGAGATCATGGAACTGTTCACCATGGGCGTGGGCAACTATGTGGAGACGGATATCCGCGAAGCGGCGCGGGCCTTTACCGGCTGGAATTACCAGAATCTGTCGTTCAAGGTAAACCTTGACAAGCACGATGAGGGTGTGAAGCGCATTCTGGGCCAAAGTGGCAACTTTGATGGCGTGCAGGTGATCGATCTCATTCTGGCGCAGCCCGTCACCGCAGAATTCATTGCGGCAAAGATCTACCGCTATCTGGTGCGTGAGGAACTGTCGGATGCCGTCAAA
>JANMVO010000346.1:0-5240 GCA_031392805.1 Rhodoferax sp.
ACTCGCCGCGTTGATGTCGAAAATTGAAACGCTGCCCGAGACCCACGAGTTTTTTGAGCGTTTGGGTGCGGAAGTCATGCCCAGCGGACCGCAGGAAATGCGCACGTTCCAAAATGCCGAAATCCAGCTCTGGAAGCGCATCGCTGCCAAAGCCAAAGTGGAGCAACAGTAATGAGCGCGCTTGATTCACTGACCCTGACGTCGATCCCTCCAGAGGACGAAGCCCTGCGCGAGCCGGTGCGTGCATTTCTGGTTGAGGCCATCCAAGGGGTTCCGGCCTGCGTGCGCGCCAAATCCTGGGCCGGTTACGACGCCGCGTTCAGCCGCAAGCTGGGCCGCCAGGGCTGGCTGGGCATCACGCTGCCCAAAGAATACGGCGGCGGCGGGCGCAGCCCGTTTGCGCGCTATGTGCTGGTGGAAGAGTTCCTGAATTTCGGTGCACCGGTGGGCTCACACTGGATTGCAGACCGGCAAAGCGGACCGCTGATCCTCAAATACGGCACTGAGGCACAGAAGCGTTTTTACCTGCCACCGATCTGCCGGGGCGAGTCTTTTTTCTGCATCGGCATGAGCGAGCCGAATGCCGGTTCGGACCTGGCCAGCGTGAAAACCCGCGCGACCAAAACGGCCAGCGGCTGGACCCTCAATGGCCAGAAGATCTGGACCACCAATGCGCACAATTGCCAGTTCATGATTGCGCTGGTGCGCACCTCGGGCGAGGCAGCGGACCGGCAAAAGGGCCTGTCGCAAATCATCGTGGATTTGTCACTGCCGGGGGTGACCATACGCCCCATCACCGACCTGACTGGCGACAGTTATTTTTGCGAGGTGTTTTTTGACAATGTGTTGCTGGCAGACGATGCGCTGATCGGCGAAGAGGGCAAGGGCTGGGAGCAGGTGACGGCCGAGCTGGCCTTTGAGCGCAGCGGGCCAGAGCGGCTTTTTTCCAGCATTGTGCTGTTTGACGAATGGCTGGCCTTTATTCGCACCGAGGCAGGCCGCACACCTGAATCCGTCAGGCTGGCCGGCAAGATTTTCAGCGAGTTGGCCCCCTTGCGCGCCATGTCGATTGCGGTCACTGAAAAACTTGCCCATGGTGAGAGCCCCATCGTCGAGGCGGCGCTGGTGAAAGACCTGGGTACCGGCGTGGAGCAATTCATTCCCAGCGCACTGGCCGACGATCTGTTTTCCCGCGAAACGCAAAATGCGCCGCTGGAACTGCTGCAGACGCTGAACTATGTGACCCAAGTCGCGCCCTCGTATTCGCTGCGCGGCGGCACGCGGGATATTTTGCGGGGGATGATCGCCCGTGGACTGGGGCTGCGCTGATGAAAAATTCAACCGACGATCTTTTTTCTGACGCCGTGCGGCAATTGCTCAGGGCGCAATGCACGCCGCAGGTGGTGCGTGATATTGAAGCGGGCCAGTCTGCCCAGCCGCTGTGGCAACTGGTTGAGGCCTCGGGCTTTGCAGATGCCATGGTGGACGAGGCGCAAGGCGGCGCTGGTTTGAGCCTGTCGGCGGTCTACGCCCTGCTGGAACTCTGCGGCAGCTTTTGCCTGCCCGTGCCGCTGGCGGAAACCATGCTGGCCCGAGCCTTGCTGGCGCAAGCCGGGGTCGACATTCCGGCTGGCAGCATCACCTTTGGCCAAGCCAGTGAGCGCGTGAACACTGGCGGGAACGCTGACGCGAATGCCCCAGAGATTGCTCTACAGAATGCCGACGTAATTTCCATTGCGAGTAGTGGACTGTTTTGCGACAGCGTGCATTGTGCTCAGGTGGCCGACTGGGTCTTGGTGACCAAAGGGGGGAGGCATGGGGCTGTGGAGGGTGTGACTCACGGGGCAGCACCGGGTACCGTGAGCCTGTTGCTGCCGGTCTCGCTGGCCAAAAAAACCGCTGTGGGGTTTTGCCTCGATGCAAAACTGGAATGGTCGCAGACCGATGTGGCCAAGGGCCTGCGCCTGCCCTGCCACTACGATGTCAAGACCCTGCAAGCCTGCATCTACGCCGCGCAACTGGCCGGTGCCATGCAAGCCGTTTTCAGCCTCACTTTGCAATACGCCAACGACCGCAATCAGTTTGGCCGCCCAATTGGAAAGTTTCAGGCCATCCAGCACCAGCTCAGCATGATGGCTGAACACGCCTTTGCGGCGCGCATGGCGGCGCAGATGGGTTGCCGGTCAAGCGCTTTCATGCCGGACCGCCTGTGCGTGGCCGTGGCCAAAGCCCGCACCAGCGAGGCTGCGGTGGAAGTGGCTGCGCTGAGCCATTCCATCCATGGTGCCATCGGCTTCACGCATGAGTTTGACCTGCAGCTCTACACCCGCCGCCTGCACCTGTGGCGGCAGGCCGGTGGCTCCGAGTCATATTGGCACACGGTGGTGGGGACTGCCCTGGTTGATCAGCACCAGGGGCTGGCGCTGGATTTGATTCGCAGTACGACGGACAGCCCACCCTCACTCCAACCCACTCCCTCGAAAGGGAGAGGGAGCGAAGTCCGGGGTTTGTCCGACCTGCCATGACAGGTGGATTTGACCTGCATGTGCGACATCCGCATCGCCTCGGACACGGCCACGTTTGCCGAGAGTTTCGTGCGGGTGGGCATCGTGCCCGGCGATGGTGGTGCCTGGCTGCTGCCGCGCGCAGTGGGCATGTCCAAGGCATCCGAGATGGCTTTCACGGGCGAGGCGCTGTCGGCTGCGGAAGCACTGGCCTGCGGCCTGGTGTCGCGCGTAGTGCCGGCCGATCAGTTGATGATGGAGGCCCGCAAGCTGGCCGACAAGATTGCCGCCAACCCGGGTGCCGTCATGCGCATGACCAAGCGGCTGCTGCGCGAAGGCGAGCGCGCCAGCCTTGAGTCCTTGCTGGAGCTGTCAGCAGGCTATCAAGCCATCGCCCACAAGACGGCGGACCATAAAGAAGCGGTGATGGCGTTTGTGGAGAAACGCAAGCCGAAGTTTGTGGGCTGAGGAGAGGGATAATTCTTTGCCAAAGTTGCCCAGCCTGGGTGCTTGGCCGCCGGAAGGCCAGACTGTGACTGTTGCGTTCCACACGAAACGGCATAGTGCCAGCTGCAGCAGTTGTATTCAACCCATAACCGCTACGTGCAAGCGGTCAGGCATGCCGTGCAAAAAAATGTGCAGGATGGCTTCGTCCTCCCGGACGACGCCAAGGAGGTCATCTCCTACGCCCGTAACTCGCCGCTAGGAACGGGTCGGCCAGTTCCGATTCACTGAAGCGTATGCCGTCAGCCGACCCCGCCGGGTTCATCAGCTTTTCTCCTACCCGACAACGAGGCGAGGTCTGATGTTGCCTGCGGGGTGACCGACAGTTGAATACCGGGATAGCATTTCGGTGAACCGTAACAAGCTTCATGTGGTCACGAAGTTTGCCGTGGAACGCTCTTCCTATCCACCGTTAAGCTGTTTGCGCGAAGCGCTGAATATCGCGATGAGAGCCGAGATACGAACGCGGATTGACTTGAACAGGGCGGATTGCGCCCACACCGCGCCGTTCGCGGCAAACGGCAGATGCAGGAGGAAGCTTGAAATAGTGCGCGCATGGCGGTTTTCGTGCTGCCTTTAAGAAACATCAAAAGTTTGTATAAGTTTGCGCAACGACCGACTTTGCCTTGGACATCCAAAACACGATGGGCTCACAATCGAAATGCGCCCGCATCAGCGCCACCGACTGGGCCAATACAGGTGTCTTTCCCGCCCCAGTCAGTGCTGACAGCGCTTGGAAGAACGCTCTTGGCTTTTTGCCTTTGCGTGGCCTATCTGGATGGTTTGCGAAGAAGGCGTAGCGATCAGAGATCGACTTGGCCGCTTTGGACTGAAATACTTTGAGTTCAAGCATCCGCCGCTTCCTCCGTGTTTTCTTTGTTGTATGCGTCGGAGCGCGGGTTGAAGCCAATGTGCTCAAGAACAGAATCTGGAATTTTGTAAAACTCGATGTCGGTTCCCGTATAGGGCGCTAGCTAGCGACGCATAGATGTGATAACGCGTAGCCAGCTTGGCTGCCTTAGCCTCTTCTACGATGCGCTTGAAGGCATCACGATTGAGCGCCGATTTTTGGTCAGGGGCATCCCATATAAGGAAGAATCCCTCGTCCTTCGGATTTACCGCGAACAGATGACGGTGTGAGCCCGCAGGCAGCCGACGCAGATATGGCCTAGTTTTCTCGTTTTTATCCCAATAACTTGTCAGTAGCAGGTCGATCATTTCCTCCCGAGCCAACGCGTTGACGGCTTCAGCATCAATTTTCTCGCGTTTCAATTCGATGAAACGGAACCCGCTGGCGAGTGGTTGGCAAGGTCCGCTTGCCAATTGAGCTGTGATGACTCGTTTGACGCGCTCGACTGTGAGCGTTGAAACATAGTGATCACCTTTCTCGGTGTTCTCTTGCTCAATGAGGATGAAGCGGCGATCAGCTCCCGTCTCAGCATTCAAATCTAACACGGCATGCCCTGTAGTTCCAGAACCCGCGAATGGATCTAAGACCAAGCCGCCTGGTTTGCACCATAGCTGAATAATGGACTTATCAGCATGATCCATCACTGACTGGGCTAGCGTGAGATCTCCCTCTTTGAATGGCCCATGCTTGGCAAAGCAAATGGTGTGAGTGCCGCATTCGGTCATGCCCACGAATCGGATAACTGGAAATGCAGCGTCACCATAGCCACCGCCAAGGTGGCCATAAAAATCAGAGTTGGCCTTTTCATCGGGCATGGTCAGCGTAGACCCATCAATCGCCATGACCCTATGGCCATGAAACATAACCCCAGGCATGTCTGGCGGGCCATGAGGGCGTACCTGCTCTTCATATAGTTGGCGCAGAGGCGCCTCACCCACCAGCCCCCGTGCTTGAGAAATGGCACCCTTTGTAACCACCGTGCTTTCCAAGCCAGTTTCACCAAGCGAAGTGCGCAGCCCTTCGACAACCAGTCGCATGACATCTTCGTAGGCAACGTCAGCGTAAAGAACCATCATCATCACGAAATAGACCAAGACTTCGTGAGGCAATCCCCTTCTTCGCTTGCTTTGAGCGCCATTCTTCTCCAGCGTCTGCCTCACCTTGCCGACGGGGCATTGCATAGCCAGAAAACCAACCGCCAAATAGTCCGCCAACCGAGCACCAGCAGACAACTCAGCCTTGGTTCGCGCCATATTCACCCCCGAAAATGAGCATGGCGAAATGGTATCACTAATTTGACTAACTAAACAGTATTGGGCTCA
>JANMVO010000348.1:0-16209 GCA_031392805.1 Rhodoferax sp.
CGACCATGACTATGTGGGAGCCGTTGCGCAGGTCAGGGCATTGATGTTCATCGCGCGTTTTGCCCATGATGTCGAAATGCGCTTTGAGCTGCTGGGACAATAGCGCCCACACTTTTCGAATCAAAAATGGCACTGCTGCAAATCTCCGAACCCGGCCAGTCTCCCAATCCGCATGAGCGGCGCATTGCCGTGGGCATTGACCTGGGCACCACCCATTCCCTGGTGGCAGCCGTGCGCAGCGGTGTGGCCGAATGCCTGCCCGATGACGCGGGCCGCGTGCTTCTGCCGTCTGTGGTGCGTTACATGGCTGGGGAGACGCGGCAAATCGGGTACGACGCGCAGGGCGCCATTGCCACCGACCCCGAGAACACAATAGCCTCCGCCAAACGTTTCATGGGCCGCAGTCTGGCCGACGTGAAGGATGCCGCCAGGCTGCCCTATCGGTTTGTCGATCATCAGGGCATGTTGGGCCTGCAAACGGTGGCGGGCGAGAAATCACCCGTTGAGGTGAGTGCCGATATTCTGGCGACCTTGCGTTACCGCGCAGAAGACAGCTTCAACGACGATTTGTTTGGTGCCGTGATCACCGTGCCGGCGTACTTTGACGATGCGCAGCGTCAGGCCACCAAAGATGCGGCAAAGCTTGCCGGGCTCAATGTGCTGCGCCTCATCAACGAGCCCACGGCTGCGGCGATTGCCTATGGGCTGGACAATGCCAGTGAGGGCGTTTATGCGATTTACGATCTGGGCGGCGGCACGTTTGACATCTCCATTTTGCGATTGACGCAAGGTGTTTTTGAAGTCATCGCCACCGGTGGCGACTCCAGTCTGGGCGGAGACGATTACGACCACGCATTGGCCGACTGGGTGCTGGCTCAGACTGGCATTGATGCCGCCACACCGGGTGACAGGGCCGCCATCAAGGTGGCGGCGCGCACCTGCAAAGAGGCGCTCTCAAGCGCAATTGCTACAAAAAATGTAGCTATGTATACAATATTGACGGGGGCTACAGTCCAATTTGACGTCCAAATTGGGCAATTTGAGGCTGTCACGGCGCCTTTGACAGCCCGCACCATGACGGCTGTGCGCAAGGCCCTTCGCGACGCCAAACTCACACCCGCTGAGGTGCAGGGCGTGGTGATGGTCGGCGGCTCCACCCGCATGCCGCAAGTGCGCCGCGCGGTGGCAGAATATTTTGGCAAAGAGCCCCTGACCAACCTCAACCCTGACGAGGTCGTGGCACTGGGCGCCGCCATTCAGGCTAACCAGCTCGCAGGCAACAACCCGAGTGGTGACTTGCTGCTGCTGGACGTGATTCCGCTGTCACTCGGCATCGAGACCATGGGCGGCCTGGCCGAGCGCATCGTGCCGCGCAACCAGACCATTCCTACGGCAATGGCGCAAGATTTCACCACCTACAAGGACGGCCAGACCGCATTGGCGTTGCACGTGGTGCAGGGCGAGCGCGACCTCGTGGCCGATTGCCGCAGCCTGGCCCGGTTCGAGCTGCGCGGTATCCCGCCGATGGTGGCTGGTGCGGCGCGCATTCGCGTGACCTTCACCGTGGATGCCGATGGCTTGCTCAACGTTTCGGCGCGCGAGCAGATCAGCGGCGTGGAAGCAAAAATTGATGTCAAACCCAGCTATGGCCTGGGCGATGCGCTGATTGCCAAAATGCTGCAAGACAGTTTTTCAACGGCGGAAGTGGACATGAAAGCCCGTGCGCTGGCCGAGGCGCGGGTTGACGCCGATCGCATGCTGCTGGCCACGCAAAGCGCGCTCAATGCGGATGCCGATTTGCTGTCTGATCAGGAGCGCGCGGACATTGATGCCTTGATGCTTGCGCTACAAAACACCCTTGGTAACACACTGCCCAAGTTGACCAAGGCGACCTCGGCGAACCCTGCTGCCGATACCCCAACCATTGAAGCCGCCACAAAAGCACTTGGGCAAAGCACCGAAGCATTTGCCGCAGCCCGGATGAATCGGGGCATTCAAACTGCATTGGCCGGGAAAAACATCAGTAACGTTTAATTCGCATCGTCTGAATCGCACTGTCCAAGCCCGATACAAAAAAATGCCCACTATCAAAATCCTGCCGCACCCTGAGTACTGCCCGAACGGCGCTGAAGTCAATGCGCCAGCTGGCACCTCCATCTGCGAGGCGCTGCTGGACAACCACATCAACATCGAACACGCCTGCGACATGAGTTGCGCCTGCACCACCTGCCACGTCATCGTGCGCGAGGGGCTTGCGTCGCTCAACGACCTTGATGAAAACGAGGAAGACCTGCTGGACCGCGCCTGGGGGCTGGAGCCCAATTCGCGCCTCTCGTGCCAGGCCATTCTGGCCCAAAAGGACGTGACGGTGGAAATTCCCAAGTACTCGATCAACCATGCCAAAGAGGTGCATTGACCATGCGTCAAATTTTCCTCGACACGGAAACCACCGGGCTCTACCCTGACCAGGGTGACCGCATCATTGAGATCGGCTGCGTTGAACTCGTCAATCGCAAGCTCACGGGCAACAACAAACATTTCTACCTGAACCCCGGGCGTAACAGCCACGAAGAGGCGCTCAAGGTGCACGGCATCACGACTGAGTTTTTGCGTGACAAGCCCAAGTTTGATGCGGTGGTTGATGAACTGCTGGATTATGTGCAGGGTGCCGAACTCGTCATCCACAACGCGCCGTTTGACTTGGGCTTCCTGAACAGGGAGCTTGAGTTGCTGGCGCGCCCTGCTTTCAGGCAGTTTGTGGTCAGCGTGACCGACACCCTGGCCATGGCCAAAGAACTTTACCCCGGCAAGCGCAACGGGTTGGATGCTTTGTGCGCCCGCCTGGGCGTGGACAACTCGGGGCGCACCCTGCACGGTGCGTTGCTGGATGCAGAGTTGCTGGCCGATGTCTACATCAACCTAACGCGCGGGCAGGACGCCTTGCTGATGGACGCGATGGGCAGTGAGCATCTGCAAGGCAGCAATGCGCGGGTCGATTTGAGCAGCTTTGAGCTTCCCGTTTTGATCGCCAGCGTGTCTGAGCTTGCCGCCCATGAAGATGTGCTGAACCAGCTAGACAAGGTGAGCGCAGGCAAGACGGTCTGGCGTGCCACAGCCTGAAAACGCAAGCGCGCTATGGCATAATATAAGGCTTTCATGAAAAGAAAAGCAAGGAATTCAGGGCGGTTAGCTCAGGGGTAGAGCACAGCATTCACACTGCTGGGGTCGGAGGTTCGAAACCTCCACCGCCCACCAAAATAAGCGCGTCATAAGAAGTGCTTCATAAAAAGTGCGTCATAAAAAGTGCGTTGTGGATAGTGCGTCATAGCAAGGACCTGGCAGTAATGCCAAGTCCTTTTTTTTATTCACGGATCACGATTGCAACAACCACAAAACGCCTATTGAGGCGGCCTTGCCACGATTTCTTGCCATTGCGTGTCAATGCGTGACAATACAGAAATGATCTCGCCGATCCGCTATTTGCAAGGCACTAGTCCCCTGGTGCTGGACTCGCCGCACAGTGGCGTTGCGTACCCGGCTGACTTCAGATATGCCTGTGACTTGGCCACCTTGCGCCAGGCTGAGGACACCCATGTCGAGAAGCTGTATGACTTTGCACCGGCTCTTGGTGTGGCGTGGGTTGAGGCACTTTTTCCGCGCGCATATCTGGATGCCAATCGCAATTTAAGCGAAATCGATGTGTCGCTGTTCGACGAACCTTGGCCCGGGCCAGTGGCCACCGACCCGGTGGTGCTGTCCAAAGTGCGCCTGGGCAAGGGCCTGATCTGGCGCGCCACCGATAGTGGCGTGCCAATTTACCGGCGCGCCCTGACCGTGGCCGAGGTGCAGGCCCGCATCGCCCATTGCTGGGAGCCTTACCATGCCGCCGTGGCGCAGGCGATTGACGCAGCGTGCGCGCGCCACGGCTACAGCATTCACATCAACTGCCATTCGATGCCGGCCGTGGCGTCAACCTATGCAACTGATTTTCCTGGTGAGATTCACGCTGATTTTGTGATCGGGGACCGCGACGGCTCCACCGCCAGCGCGCCACTCACGCGCTTGGTCTGTGCGCATGTTGAATCTTTGGGCTACAGCGTCTCCTTCAACCATCCCTACAAGGGGGTTGAGCTGGTGCGGCGCCACAGCGACCCGCAACAGCACCGCCACAGCATTCAGGTGGAGATCAACCGCAATCTGTACATGAACGAGCAGACACTGGCCCTGAACGAAGGGTTTGCGGCGTTGCAGACGAGCCTGCGTTCACTGGTGACGCTGCTGTTGCAAACCGACCCCCGCAAGCTGTGAGAACAATGTGAGATTTTTGAGCAAGCCTGAACGATGGACCAGGTAGATTGCGTTGTCATTGGTGCCGGTGTGGTTGGTCTGGCAGTGGCGCGCGCTTTGAGTCTGGCGGGCCGTGAGGTCATGGTGCTCGAAGCGGCCGACGCGATTGGCACCGGCACCAGCTCGCGCAACAGCGAAGTGATCCACGCCGGCATTTACTACGCGAGCGGCTCGCTCAAGGCCCGCCTGTGTGTGCAGGGCAAAGCGATGTTGTACAACTACTGTGCAGAGCGCGGCATTGGCCACCGGCGCTGCGGCAAACTGATCGTTGCCACCTCTGAGGCTGAGGTGGCCCAACTGGCCGGCATCATCGACAGGGCTGCGGCCAATGGCGTGACCGATCTGATGCTGCTCAGCCGCGCACAGGCCCGCGCCAACGAGCCACAGCTTGAATGCGTGGCAGCCATTCACTCACCCGGCACCGGCATTGTGGACAGCCATGCGCTGATGCTGGCCCTGCAGGGCGATCTGGAAAACTCGGGCGGACTTGTGGTTCTAAATACCTCAGTAGCCCTCGTCAAATATACACAGTCAGCTATTGAAATCATAACAAATGACGGAACACGATTGGAAGCCACAAAGGTCGTCAACTCGGCTGGCTTGCACGCTGTGGCGCTGGCTTCGCGCTTTAGCGGACTCGATCCGGCCCACTTGCCGCGCGCATTTTTTGCCAAAGGCAACTACTTCACGCTGGCTGGCCGCTCGCCGTTCAATCACCTGATTTATCCCGTGCCGCAGGCCGCCGGGCTGGGCGTGCACCTGACCGTTGACTTGGGCGGGCAGGCCAAATTTGGCCCTGACGTGCAGTGGGTTGATTCAGCCGATGACCTGGTGGTGGACCCGGCGCGCGGTGACGTGTTTTATGCCGAAGTACGCAAGTATTGGCCGGCCCTGCAGGACGGTGCGTTGACGCCGGGTTACGCCGGCATTCGTCCCAAAATCAACGCGCCGCATGAGGCGGCACGCGACTTCATGATTCAGGGCCCGGCGGACCACGGCGTGCCCGGGCTGGTCAACCTGTTCGGAATCGAGTCGCCCGGCTTGACCAGTTCGCTGGCCATTGCCAACCATGTGGCCAGGCTGCTGCTCACCGATTGACGTGCCGACAGGTGTGGTGCCCAAGGCCAATGCATGGTTCAACTGTGGGCTCGCCATCCGATCACGCGTGAGCCTTGTGAAAAAATCTCTTTGTCATTTTTCAGGCTCGCCAGGTTCGAGCCGCGTGCTGACGATGGCATTGGCGGTTCTGCTGTTATACGCGGCGGGCCAGTTGCCGACTTCAGTGACTGGCGCGCCCGCTGGTTGCTGAAGCGGGCAGTCAGCCGGGCGGAATCGGGGCAGCCGATTCCAATGCCATTGACTTGACCATGAGCTTTATCACGAGCTTGAACGTGACGGCAATGTCGAATGCCATCGCACTGGAAAAATACGATGCTATATACAATATAGCTAACTATTCATATTACACGCTGGCTATAGCCTGTTTTAATCGCTAAAGCGGCTGATTTGACCAAATCCGGACCCTGGTAGATCAGGCCGGTGTAGATTTGCACCACGTCGGCACCAGCCAATATTTTGCTCACGGCATCGGCTGCGCTCATGATGCCACCGACACCGATGATCGGAAAATTCCGACCCAGCGCCGCCCGCAGTTGCGTGATAACGCGGTTGCTCATGGCCAGCACGGGAGCGCCGCTCAAGCCACCGGCTTCTTCAGCATGCGCCTGGCCCTTGACGGCCTCGCGGCTCAGGGTGGTGTTGGTGGCTACCACGCCGTCCATGCCATGGCGCGTCAATGTGGCCGCAATCACGTCAACCTGCGCGGCGTCCAGATCTGGCGCGATCTTGACAAAGATGGGTACGCGCATGCCATGGCGCTTCACCAGAGCCTCGCGTCTGAGCGCAATGGCGCCGAGCAAGGCGTCCAGCGCCTCATCGCTTTGCAGGGCTCGCAGGTTCTTGGTGTTGGGGCTCGATATATTGACCGTCACGTAATCGGCATGGGCGTAAACCCCGTCAAGACACTGCAGGTAGTCTTCAGTAGCGCGCTCGATTGGGGTGGCCGCGTTTTTGCCAATGTTCAAGCCCAGCAGCATCGTGGGTGACTTTAGTTGCCTCAAGCGCGATCGCTGCACGTTTGCAATGAAAGCATCAAGCCCGTCGTTGTTGAAACCCAGCCGGTTGATCAGCGCATTTGCCTGGGCCAGGCGGAACATGCGAGGTTTGGGATTGCCGCTTTGGGCCAGCGGTGTCACCGTTCCCACTTCGATGAACCCGAAGCCCATGGCACCCAAGCCATCAATGCAGCGCGCGTTTTTGTCCAGGCCGGCAGCCAGGCCCACGCGATTCGGAAATTTCAGGCCGGCCAGCTCGATCGGGTCGTCGATACGGGCGTTGCACCAGGCCCACGCCAGCGGCGTGCCCTGCACTTTGGCCAGAGTCTGCAGGGTCAGGTCATGGGCGGCCTCGGGGTCAAGGCCAAACAAAAAGGGGCGTGCGAGGGCATAGGGCAGCAATGACATTGGATAATTGGTTTTGTTTTAGCAAATTGACTGCATGGATTGTCGCAAATGACCCAAGATGAACTTAAAACCCTGGTCGGCCAGGCGGCGCTGCAGTATGTTGTCAAAGGTGAGATTGTGGGCGTGGGCACGGGTTCCACCGTCAACAAATTCATCGACGCGCTGGCGGGCATCAAAGACCAGATCAAGGGCGCGGTGTCCAGCTCTGAGGCCAGCACGCAGCGCCTGAAGGCATTGGGCATTGCGGTTTTTGACGCCAATGATGTGGGTGAGTTGCCGGTCTACATTGATGGTGCGGACGAGATCGATGGCCACGGCAACATGGTCAAAGGGGGCGGTGCAGCGCTCACGCGCGAAAAAATTATCGCCGCCCAGTCGCGCCGGTTTGTCTGTATCGCCGACGCGTCAAAACTGGTGCAGACACTGGGCAAATTTCCTTTGCCGGTGGAGGTGATCCCGATGGCCACAAGGCGGCTGATGCGGCAGTTTGAAGCGATGGGCGCAACTGCCCAGGGAGTGACTCAGGTGCGGGCCTTGATACGCCTGAAAGACGGCCAGCCGCTGGTCACCGACAACGGCCAACACATCCTGGATGTCACCGGCTTGCAGATTGCTGACCCGCTGGCTTTCGAGTCCACCGTCAGCCAGTGGCCCGGCGTGGTGACGGTGGGGGTGTTTGCCTATCAGCGCGCCATGGTGTGTCTGTTGGGCACCGCCAATGGCGTCAAGACGTTGAACTTTCAGGGCTCGATCATTCAGCCTTGATCATTCAGGCCTTTCCCTAGACCTTTTGGCCGCGCACTAAAACCGGATGCCGGCTGGGTTGGAACTGTTGTCAACCCGCGCGGGTTGTTCTGCAGCCTGCGCCTTGGTTGCCGCATTTTGGCCGGCGTCAGTCCCGGTTGCACTTGGCGCTGGCTTCTGCACGGCAACCAGCGCAGCCGCCGGTGGGTTGCGGTAATTGCCGGGCAATTTGGACGATGCAGGATAGCCTGCCGCATCCAGAAACTGGACCCATTCCGAATCAGAAAATCCCTTGATCTTCTGCCCGCCAATCGTGAGGAATGGCAGCGAGTTTTCACCGCTGATGCGTGTCAAAGCTTCGGAGTCTTCATTGGTGTTGACCGTGCGCTCGGAGAACGGAACACCACGGCCTGTAAGCAACGCCCGCCCGGATGCGCAGGGTGCGCAGTTGGCCGCGCTGTACAGCGTGACGGGGAAGCGGGTGACCACCTGGCGCAGCTCAAAGGGCAGGGCCGTGCCACTGATGTCCAGTACGCGTCCACTGCGGTCTGTGGCCGTGACATTGGCTGCAGTGTTTGCACTGACCGGGGCCTTGTCTGAAAAAGTGACCTTGCCATCGGCCCCTACGATGCGATAAACAGTCTGCGCGTGGGCGGCGGCTGCCATCACAGCGAGCAATGTCACAAGTGTTTTGAGCGCCGCCACCGCGCCGGCCGTGCCGGGGCCTGCTTGAATCGACCTGTGCTTCATCGTGTCGTCCCTCTTGACTAAGTGGATGCCATGCCCTGGTGTCGCAACAAAGCGTCCAGGTTGGGTTCGCGCCCCCTGAATGCCTTGAATGAATCCATCGCGGGTCGGCTGCCTCCTGCTTCCAGAATGGCTTCCCGGTATTTTCTACCAGTTTCGATATTTGGCAAACCGTCTTTTCCCGCCGTTTCCTCAAACGCGGCGTAGGCATCGGCGCTCAGCACTTCAGCCCACTTGTAGCTGTAGTAACCAGCGGCGTAGCCACCCGAGAAAATGTGACTGAATGTGTGCACGGCACGGCTCCAGGCCGGGGGCTGGATCACGGCGACCTCGGTGCGAACCTGCTCAAGCAACGGCATCAAGGCGTCCGCCGGGTTGTGGGCTGTGTGCAGCAGCATGTCAAACAGCGAAAACTCGATCTGGCGCAAGGTCTGCATTCCGCTCTGGAAGTTTTTGGCTGCCAGCATTTTGTCAAACAGATCACGCGGCAGCGGCGCGTCTGTGTCAACGTGGGACGTCATGTGTTTGAGCACATCCCATTCCCAGCAAAAATTCTCCATGAACTGGCTCGGAAGCTCTACGGCGTCCCACTCCACGCCGCTGATGCCAGAAACGTCGCGCTCGTTAACCTGGGTCAGCATGTGGTGCAGGCCATGGCCGAATTCATGAAACAGGGTGGTCACGTCATCATGGGTCAGCAGGGCGGGTCTCGTGACGCCGTTGACTTCAACGCCGTCCGCAAAGTTGCACACCAGATGCGCCACCGGTGTTTGCAACTGGTTCGTGTCGGGGCGCAGCCAGCGGGTGCGCACATCATCCATCCACGCGCCGCCACGCTTGCCAGTTCGCGCAGACGGGTCGAGGTAGAACTGGCCCACCAGTGCGGTTGAAGCAGTGCCGTCGCCAGCCAGGGTGGTTCTCTGTATGCGGTAAAACGCCACACCGGGATGCCACACCGGCGCTGTGTCCCGATGGATCGACACATCAAACAGAGTCTCGATGATCTTGAACAGGCCCGCCAGCACTTTGGGTGCAGTGAAGTATTGCTTGACTTCCTGCTCGCTGAAAGCGTAGCGCGCTTCCTTGAGTTTTTCGCCCACATAGGGCCAGTCCCAGGACTGTGGATCAGGCAGATCAAGATGCTGGGCCGCAAACTCACGCAGGTCAGCCAGATCTTTGTCCGCAAACGGACGGGCTTTGCCGGCCAGATCGCGTAAAAACGTGATCACCTGGGCGGGCGAACTGGCCATCTTGGGCACCAGTGAGAGTTCGCCAAAATTGCGATAGCCGAGCAAGTTGGCTTCCTCCAGCCGGAGCGCCAAGATCTCGCCAATCAAGGCCGAATTGTCAAACTTCAAAGCATCTGCACCCGCCTGATCAGAGGCGCGCGTGACATAGGCGCGGTAGAGCTTTTCGCGCAATGCGCTGCTGCGCGCGAACTGCATCGCGGGCAGATAGCACGGCATTTTCAGGGTCAGCTTGTAACCTTCTGTGCCTTCGCTCTTTGCGGCCGCCAGTGCAGTTTGCACCACATCGTCAGGCACGCCTTCCAGTTCATCCAAAGTGGCGTAGTAAGCGTAGGCATCGGTTGCGTCAAGCGCGTTTTCGCTGAATTTCTGGCTCAGCTCGGCCTGCTTTTCCTGAATGGCCGCAAAGCGCTCGCGGGCTGCGCCCACCAGCTCAGCGCCACCCAGCACAAAATTGCGCATGGCGTTTTTATGCGCCTGGCGCTGCTCGGGGTTCAGCGTCGCAACATCAATGGCCTTGTACTTTGCGTAAAGCCGCTCATCTGCGCCCAGCCGCGTGAAAAATTCGGTGACTTTGGGCAGGGCTTCGTTGTAGGCGGCGCGCAGTTCCGGTGTGTCTGCCACGCTGTTAAGGTGGCTCACAGCACCCCAGGCCCGGCCGAGTTTTTCAGTGGCGACATCCAGCACCCTGGCAATTTCCGTCCAGCGGGCTGGAAAATCAGTGTGGGTCACGGTTTCCAGCGCATCATTGGCTTGCGGCAGCAGCGTGTCCATAGCGGGTGCCACCTGCTCAGGCGTGATGCGGTCAAACAGGGGGAGGTCAGAAAAGTCGAGAAGCGGATTGTTCATCGTATGCATTTTGCGGCAGTTCATGTCTATTCAAGGGTTGCTTCAAAGTTGCAAGTCATTGGATATGGCAATCAAGCTGATAGCTTGGTGGCCTATCGCTCGGCCGCCTCCAGCGTGTTGACCAGCAGCATCGTGACCGTCATTGGGCCGACGCCGCCGGGCACCGGGGTGATCCAGCCGGCCACTTCCTTCACCGCCGCAAAGTCCACATCACCGCACAGCTTGCCCTGCTCATTGCGGTTCATGCCCACGTCAATCACCACGGCACCGGGTTTGACCATGTCGGCGGTCAGGGTGTTGCGGCGGCCCACCGCAGCGACGATGACGTCGGCCTGCAGCGTGTGTGCTTTCAGATTTTGGGTAGCGCTGTGGCACACGGTGACAGTGGCATTTTTTTGAAGCAGCATCAAAGCCATGGGTTTGCCCACGTTGTTGCTGCGGCCAATGACCACGGCGTGTTTGCCCTTGAGGTCGATGCCAGTGCTCTCCAGCAGCTTGATGCAGCCATACGGCGTGCAGGACAAGAAGCCCGGCATGCCGTTCATCAATGCGCCTGCGCTGGCAATGTGAAAGCCGTCAACGTCTTTGGCCGGTGCAATCGCTTCGAGCACTTTGTGTGCGTCAATGTGCGAAGGCAAGGGCAGTTGCACCAGAATGCCGTGGATGGCGGGGTCGCTGTTCAACGCGTGCACGCGCGCCAGCAGGTCGGCCTCGGTCAGACTGGCTTCATATTTCTCCAGCACCGAATGCAGTCCGGCTTGCTGGCAGGCCTCGACCTTCTTGCGCACATAGACCTGGCTGGCCGGGTCGCCACCGACCAGGATTACCGCCAGCCCGGGCATGATGCCTTTGGCTTTCAACGCAGCGGTGCGCAGCGCGACGTCGGCGCGCAATTTTTTGGAGACGGCATTGCCATCAATCAGTTGGGCAGTCATATCCTGTTTTTCAAGTAAAAATGCCCGATAGACCTTGTCTAGCGGGCATTACGCGCTATTAATTGTGTAGATCAGGATTTGCTTCCGTTTTGCCCCAAGGCGATTTTGAGCAAATCGGCGACGGTATTGGCATTGAGTTTTTCCATGATGTTGGCGCGGTGTGCCTCTACTGTTTTGATGCTGATGCCCAGGTCATCGGCGATCTGCTTGTTCAGGCGGCCAGCCACAATGCGCTCCAGCACCTGCGATTCACGCAGGGTAAGTTTTGACAGCAGCGCATCCCGGCTGGCGGCGTGCTGGTGCTCAGAAAACGCGCTCATGGCGTGCTCCAGCATGCGCTCCACCAGGCCGACCAGCTCGCCTTCCTTGAACGGCTTCTGGATAAAGTCCATGGCCCCTTTTTTCATGGTGTCCACCGCCATGGGCACATCGCCGTGTCCGGTGATGAAGACGATGGGCAGGGGCGAGCGGCTTTCTATCAAACGGTTTTGCAATTCAAGACCGGTCATGCCGCCCATGCGAATGTCCACAATCAGGCAGGCAACTTCGCGCGGGTCGTAGCGGCTTAAAAATGATTCGGCCGAATCAAAACAGCGCACCCGGTAATCCTTGCCCTCCAGCAGCCATTGCAACGAATCGCGAACCGCCTCGTCGTCGTCCACCACGTAAACCGTGCCTTTTTTAGGAATCAAGCTCATGCAATTTACCCGAGGGTCCTTAAGTGGTTGCGCTGTACTGCTGGCGTCGCGGGCGGCGCCTCGGTCACGGGTATCCAGAAGGAGAAACAGCAGCCTGTAATGTCCGCGCCATTGTAGATGTTCTCCGCTTTCATTCGGCCCTGGTGCGATTCGATAATGGAGCGGCACAAACTCAAGCCAATTCCCATGCCGTCGGCCTTGGTGGAGAAGAACGCCTCATACAGGCGCGCCACGACTTCGGGCGCGAGCCCTTTGCCGGAATCAAGCACTGAGAACTCGACCACCGGTTTGTCGTCCATCCGCTTGGAGACCACCCGCAGAACGACGCTGCGCCGGGCGGAGGGGCGCTGCGATGAATCCACCGACTCTGCGCCATTTTTTAGCAGATTGACCAGTACCTGCTCGATCAGGATCGGGTCCACCAGCAACTTGGGCAGGCGCGCCGCCACATAGTGCGTCAGACGCACGTTGCGCCTGCGCAACTCGATCTCGCCCAGCTCAACCGCTTCGCCAACCATGGTCGAAACTTCAGACAAAGTGCGATTGGGCTCGCTGCGTTTTACAAACGAGCGAATGCGCTCGATGATCTGGCCGGCCCGCTGTGCCTGTTTCGCAGTTTTCTCAAGTGCACCCAGCAAGTCAGCCTCGGAAATCTGGCTGCTCTTGATGCGCGACACCATGCCGTTGCAATAGTTGTTGATGGCCGTCAATGGCTGGTTCAACTCATGCGCCACGCTGGACGCCATCTCCCCCATGGTGATCAGGCGGCTGGCCGTTTGCGCGCGCGCGGCCTGGGCGGCAGACTGCTCTTCGGCCAGGCGGCGCGCCGTGATGTCGGTGGCAATCACCATCTGAGCCAGGCGGCCATCGACCCAGCTCAGGTAGCGGGTGCGCACCTCGATCCATTTGCCAAGCCCGCTTAAATAGACTTCTGCGCTCTCGGTTTCCGTGTCTGCAAGCGCCATGGTGGGCAGGCCTGCAAAGGAGTCCACGTGGTCCAGGGATTCATCATTGGGAGGTTTCGCTGGAACGCCGGCCTGTGCGACCAGCATCAGATGGCCGACGGCCTGGGTGCCGAACCAAAGCCGGTAAAGCTTGTTGGCAAACAGCAATTCATCACTGCCCAGCGGACCCACCGATATCGATGCGTCCAGGGCTTCCAGCACCGTGGTGAAGCGTTCAAAGGAGGCCGACAACTGTTCGCGAATCCGGTTCGGCTCGGTGATGTCGGTCATTGATGTCATCCAGCCCGTTTGAGCGCTGCGCGAGTCGATCAGTGGCGACACATACAGGCGGGCATCAAAAAAAGTGTTGTCCCGGCGTTTGACGCGCATCTGGATGCCACCCGGCGGGGTTCGGCCGTTAAGTTCGTCATCCAGGCGCAGGGTGAGCATGTCACGGTCGGCTTCGGGCCAGTACGGAAACGGGGCCGTGCGCCCGACCAGTTCGGCTTCGCTCCAGCCGGTCATTTGGCAGAAAGCGGCATTGACATAGGTAATGCGGCCCTGCAAATCCATGGCCCGCATGCCGGTCAGCATGGAGTTTTCCATGGCACGGCGAAAGTTTGTCTCGGATACCAGTGCCTGCTGCGCCTGCAGGCGCCGGCGCATGTGTTTCCAGTTGCCAATCAGCATCCAGGCCGTCATGACACTGAGCACAATCAACAGCCAGAACAAGCCGCTGCCGATCACGCCCAGCGAGGTGCGGTAAGCCTGTGCCCGAATCACCAGACCATTGCCCACTGGCGAGACTGGCACCTCATATTCGTTGGTGGGTGTGGCCCAGGGCAGCAGGGTGGTGGCCGGGTTGCGCGCGGGCATGCTGGTGCCTGCCAGCTGCGCACCTTTGGCGTCGTGAAACGACACTGCGTACCGCGCCGACACCTCGGCCGGAACACCATAACGGTACAGCCCGTCCACCGAGTATTCGGCCAGCACCACGCCGGCAAACCGGGTTCGGTCCGTCAATGGAATATGGAACTGCAGTAACGCGGGGGCTTCCGAGGCGGTGCGTTGAAAATAAACCGGCTGGCGCAGATCCCGTGCCAGGCTGAAGTTGGTTTCCGTCTCGCCAGCTTTCAGGACAGTGCCCACCTGCCTGAGTTGACTGCTCGACAGGCTGGCCATGCCGTAGCTGGACTTGATGCGCCTGCGGTCATCAATCCAGCTCAAGGATTCCAGTTCCGGGTATTGGTTGACGAGGGATTCTGCCCGGCTGTGAAACTCATCAACGTCGGTTTCGCGATTTGAAACATCGCGGGCCAGGCGCATCAGTTGTTCCTGCCGCTCCAGCAGGCGCAGGCGCAGGCGTTGTTGCGTGTATTCCACGTCACGCTTGACGGCCTCCTGCTCGCGGTCAATTTCTTCCAGCCGCAAGTAGCCAAACGCCGCCACGATGGCCGCCAGAAACAGGATGACTGCGGCCAGCGGTGCCAGCACAGAGACCCGATCCTGGCCTTGCGGCGTGAGCCGTCGCCACCACTGGCGCACTTTCGTCTTCAGGCCAGACAGGGCAAGCGCTGAGGCAATGGAAACAGACGGCGTGGCGCGCATGGCCCAAGTGTAGGGGAGCGCGCCTGGCTCTGGGCAAAGCGGGGCGCAATGGCACTTCAATCCGCGACCTTCAAGACCGCATAAGACCATCATTCAGGTATTGAATTTCACATTATGATTTCGTAACGCACTACTTGAAATTAAAAATAAGTTGTGGGAGAATCATCAGACCGTATTAAATTACGTCCAGATAACGAGGAGACCAATATGTCAGCCAATATGTCAGCATCAGCCCAGAATCTCTTTGGCTCAGCCGCCAACGATGGTGATGCGCTGGAAACCCGCGAGTGGATGGATGCGCTGTCCGCCGTGATCGAGGCCGGGGGTCGCGAGCGCGCCCATTTTCTGCTGGAGCAACTGCTCGAACATGCCCGCCAAAAAAGCATCGACATGCCTTTTTCCGCCAACACCGGCTATGTCAACACGATTGAGACTGATCAGGAAGAGCGCTCACCCGGCAACCTGGAAATAGAAAAGCGTCTGCGCGCTTACATGCGCTGGAACGCCATGGCGATGGTGGTCAAGGCCAACCGCTTGCACCCCGCAGATGGGGGCGACCTGGGTGGCCACATTGGCTCGTTCGCGTCGCTGGCGAGTATGTTTGGCGCGGGCTTTAACCATTTTTGGCATGCTGAAAGTGAAGGCCATGGCGGCGACTGCCTCTACATTCAAGGCCACGTGTCACCCGGGGTCTACGCGCGCGCCTACCTTGAAGGCCGCTTGACGGAACAGCAGTTGCTCAACTTCCGCCAGGAGGTCGATGGCAAGGGCTTGTCCAGCTACCCGCACCCAAAACTCATGCCTGCGTTCTGGCAGTTCCCGACGGTGTCGATGGGGCTCGGACCCCTGATGGCGATTTACCAGGCGCGGTTTTTGAAGTACCTGCATGCGCGCGGCATCGCCAACACCGAAAACCGCAAGGTCTGGGTGTTTTGCGGCGACGGTGAAATGGACGAGGTCGAATCCATGGGCGCCATCGGCCTGGCCGCGTGTGAAAAACTCGACAACCTGGTGTTCGTCATCAACTGCAACCTGCAGCGGCTGGACGGCCCGGTGCGCGGCAACGGCAAGATTATTCAGGAACTTGAAGGTGAATTTCGCGGTGCCGGCTGGAACGTGCTCAAGTTGATCTGGGGCAGCGGCTGGGACCCGCTGCTGGCGCGCGACAAGGACGGTGCCCTGCGCAAAGTCATGATGGACACGCTGGACGGCGACTACCAGGCCATGAAGGCCAATGACGGCGCTTACGTGCGCAAACACTTCTTCGGCCAGAACCCGAAGACGCTGGAGATGGGTGCCAAGATGAACGATGAAGACATCTTCGAACTGCGTCGCGGCGGCCATGATTCGCAAAAGGTGTACGCTGCGTTTCACTCTGCCGTGAAGCATGTGGGGCAGCCCACCGTGCTGCTGATCAAGACCGTCAAGGGTTTTGGCATGGGCAAGATTGGCGAAGGCAAGAACAACGTTCACCAGACCAAAAAGCTGTCGGACGACGACATCAAGGCGTTTCGTGATCGTTTCGGCATTCCGATTCCCGACAGCAAACTGGCCGACCTTCCGTTTTA
>JANMVO010000382.1:0-1855 GCA_031392805.1 Rhodoferax sp.
CACTACCGTCCGGTCAAAACCCCAACAAAATCAATTGGTTAGCGTCGGGTGGCAGTTGTGTTTTGCAGTCATCGGTCTGCAAGGCGCATGAAATCAGGGTTTTCTCAAAAACCGAGACCGACAAAATCTGTAGACAAGTGTAGAGCGAGGAATTCAGGTGAAGCTCCTTTTTGACGATGGCGATCAGCACGTAGGTGCAGATGGCGCACCAGATTTGCGACTTCACCGCATTCTCGCTGGTGCCCAAAAACTTCTTGATTCGCAGATGCTGCTTGATCCACTTGAAGAACAACTCGACCTGCCAGCGGTTCTTGTAGAGCTGGGCAATCACGTGGGCAGGCAGGCTCGTGTTGTTGGTCAAAAAGACCAGGGCCTTGCCGCTTGCCGGATCGTTAAAGCGCACCCGGCGCAGATAGCCGGGATAGCCCGCAGAGCTGGCCAGGCCGTTGAGCGCCACCGTCTGGTCGCACACCACGCCAGTGCTCTTGTCCACGCTGGCCGAGTACAGCCTGCGCGCATTGAAATTGGACTTGGCACGGGTGACAAAGAAGGCACCGGCCTGATGCATCGCGTACAGGCGTGCAAAGTCAAGGTAGCCCCGATCCATGACGTAGAAGGCCCCCGCCTCGATAGGCAAGATATCCAGCACGTTGACATCGTGCATCTTGCCGTTGCTGATGTGAATGAAGCTGGGGATAGAGCCGCGCAAATCCAGCAGCGTGTGCAGCTTGATGGCCGCCTTGGTGGAGCGAAACGGTGCCCAGTCAAATAAGCTCAGGCACAGGTCAATGGTGCTCGAATCCAGCGCATAGACCTTGCCTGCGATGTTCACATCCAGCCCCAGGGGCTCATCGGCATAGAGCTTGGTGGCGCGACGGATCAAGACGGCGGCGAAGTCAGACCAGATACGCCAATCACGCCGCTCATTGGCATCGGCAAGCGTGGTGCGCCGCACGGCTTGACGCAGCCCCATCGCGTAGAGTTTGCCGGGATTGGCCCCCAGAGTGGCCTCAATGTCGCGCAACGACTCGCGCCAGGTGAGCTGCGCATAGGCCATGATGCGAAAGTGCTCGGTGCTGGGCAAGGCGCTGACCCGCGCGTCGCCTGCGTAACGATCAACAATCCGGGTAAAACTTGTCCACGGCACAAACTCCATGACTTGTGCAAAAAGCGTCTTGCCAGAATTCATTGAAAATCCCCAAAGTTGTCAACCTAGGGAAACTACCCGCAAAAACCAGCTCGATGTTCAAATCGGCACCAAATAAAACTAGCCGCCAACCCCCGTGGATATTGGCTTGAACTCAAAATCTACACTCGTTCACCGGACACTAATGAGTTAGCTATGTAATAAGCAGCGTTTGTGGTGCTCGCGCGCCCGAAGGGCCTGAGGCAGTTGAGCTTCTGACGCGGTGCGGTGCTTCAGGGTCTTCGGGCGACCATCCCCAGTACTCAATCCCAAGGCCGCCGCGCAAACTCGCTTCGCTCAAACAAGCGCGGCTCTGTCGGTCCGCTGCGCGGCCCAGACCCTGAGGTTTCCGTGCTTCGAGGCTGCGGCTGACGAGCGCCAACCGTGGTGCGGTGCTTCAGGCGTTGGGAAATTTATAGACCATGTCGCATGAAGTCAGTTGGCAGAAGTCCAGTTGCATTTGCGTGGAACTTTTATTGATCACCAGTTTTGGAAATATGCTTTTTGCCGACGGGCGCAGCCAGTGTTAATTGCTTGCCTGCGTCGGCGGTTCTGAGCCATCGCACAGCGGTAATGAAATCTATCGTCCAAAATTCGCTTTCCCCAATTGACACTGGTTGCAGCGTCGCCATCTCTCCAGGTTTGCGCCCGGATAGTAGCCAGCGCCCA
>JANMVO010000384.1:0-15250 GCA_031392805.1 Rhodoferax sp.
GCGGCGCGCCGGAACGGGCTGGTCGCGACGGCGGCGTCCATCACCTCGGCCAGAATGCGACCGCCGCTGTCCTTCATGCAGACAATGGAAAACTCGATATCCTCACATGGCGGCAAGTCCGGAATCGGCACCAGGGACCCGGCCAACAACTCGCGCTGGATCAGGTTTTCCGACAGCAGGCCGATGCCCGCGCCGGCGCTGACAATGCGCGCTGCACCCAGTGTGTTGTTGATGCCGTTAACCCGGTGCAGCGCCGCACCGTAGGGCAGCAGCCTGCGGGTGGCGTCGCTCCAGTAGAAGGATTCGCGATGGACACACCAGATCGGCAGGCCCTTCAGCCGGACCTTGGGTTCGCCGCTCCAGCGTGCCTGCAATACCTGTGGCGATGTCACCCACAACATGCGGTCCAGCCCCAGGCTCAGCGACTTGAACTTGTGGACATCGACCGGGCCAGACACTATGGCCACGTCAAGCTTGCGCAACTCCAGCCGGTCCAGCAGACGCCCGGCGCGTTCGATCTCGACATCGTAGGACACTTTGGGCATGGTCTGTGAAACCCGTATTGTCAAAGCCGCCAGCAAGTCCATGCAAATGCTGCTGGTGCCCAGGCGCACCACACCGGCCGCGCTGGCCTTGCTGAAGGACTGCGACAACGCCTCCATCTGCCGCAACAACTGTTCAGCGTTGCGGACAAACTCACGCCCTTCAACGGTTACTTCAACACCCCGGCCCTGGCGCAGAAACAGCTTTTGGCCGACGGCTTCTTCGAGTTCGCGCACGCGTGCGGATACGGCTGGCTGCGTGGTGTACAGGCGTTCGGCGGCGGCTGTAAAACTGCCCAGCTTGGCGATCCAGGTCGCCAGTTCAAGACTGGCGGTGGTCAGGTTCCTCATTCGGAAATGTCTCCTGCCGCAGTGTAACCATTGCCCCGCACGCGGCGTCGGCCCGCGCGAAAGCGTCAAGATGCGCATCGCGGTCACCCAGCAAGCGGTTGACCACCATGATGCGCTTGAAATAGTGGCTGACCGCGAGTTCATCGGTGGTGCCAATGCCGCCGTGCATCTGCACCGCCTCGTGCGAGATCTGGCGCCCCGCCGTGATGGCATGGGCTACCGCCCCCATGATGGCGCGTTGCCGCCAGGCGTTCAGGCCCACCGTGCGTTGCGCGGCAGCGACGACGGCAGCCACCTCCTGTTCCAGCATGAACAAGTCCACCATGCGGTGCTGCAAGACCTGGTTGCTTCCAATCGGCCGGCCGAACTGCCGCCGGTCTTTGAGATAAGCCAGCGTCTGCCGGTTGAGCGCCCGCATGGCACCATGGGCTTCAGCGCACAGCGCCAGCCGGGCATCGTCCAGGGTGTTTGCCAGCAGGCCTGCGCCCACGTGTGAAGGCGCGATAAGTTCGGCGCTTGCGTGCGCGAACTCGAACGAAGCAGCGCCACGGCCATCCAGAAGCCGGTAGCAGGTCTTGTGCAGGCCCGGCTGCTTGACGTTGACCGCAAACAGCGACAACCCTTCTCCCGTGGGGCCAGGACCTGCGGCTTCGCTGGATTCACGCGCACTCACAATCAGTTCGTCCGCCACGTCCCCATGCAACACCACCACCTTGCCCCCGCTGAGTCTGCCGTCATGGCAATGGGTCGCAACGTCACTGTCCAGTGCGGCAGCCGTGTTCTCCGCATGGGCCAACGCAAAAAGCCGGGTGCCAGCGGCCAGAGCGCCGAGCCGCTGGTGCGCACCGCCGCGTGTGCCACATAGCGCCAACAGCCGCCCGCAGACCACCACGCTGGCAAACAGCGGCTCCAGCGCCAGGTGTTCCCCGGCATAACGCATCAGCGCGGCAACCGCCACCGTATGGCTGCCAAAACCACCGTCTTCAAGTGGCAAGGGGGCAGCCAGCCAACCCATGTCCGCATAGTCGCTCCAGGCCTGGACGCTGAAGCCGGGCGGCGAATGCAGCAGCGGCTTGCGCGCGTTAAAGCTGTATTTGTCCTGCCCATAACGCTCGATGCTGTTGGCAAAAAGGCGAAGGGCTTCGGCGTCAAGCGCAGGCGTGTTGGAATTGGCCATTTACAGTCCCAGCACCAATTTTGCGATGATATTTCGCTGAATTTCATTGGAGCCGCCGTAAATCGTGGCGGCCCGGCCATGCAGGTGGTCCTTCAGGATGCCCGGCGCTTCGAAGGGCCCGATGCCGGGTGCTGTTCCCATGCCTTCCAGGTCAGCTGCGTCATACACGATGCCGGCCAGCCCCAGCGCATCGACCATGGCCTCGGCAATATCCTGCTGCAACTCGGAACCCCGGATTTTCATGAGCGAAGCTTCGGCACCGGGCTCACTTCCCGCCATAGCGTCGGCCACCGCCTGGTAACAGGTCGACTGCAACACGAAATGGCGCAGCTTCAACTCGGCCAGCCGGCGCGCGAACGGCGCATAGCCGCGCAGCGGCGTGCCACCCCGCAAGGGTTCGGTCGCGAGTTTTTCCAGCCGGCGCAACTGCCGCGTCGAGCGGCCGACCTCGGCCACCAGCACCCGCTCGTTGCTCAGCAATACTTTGGCAAGGGTCCAGCCGCTGCCTTCTTCCCCCACCCGATTTTCGACTGGTACCCGCACCTGGTCAAAGAACACTTCGTTCACGTCATGGCACATGTCCATCGTGATGATGGGCCGAACGGTGATACCGGGCGACTGCATGTCGATCAGCAGGAACGAGATGCCTTTTTGCGGCCGGTCTTCCTGGCTGGTGCGCACCAGGCAGAATATCCAGTCGGCCCACTGCACATAGGTGGTCCAGATCTTCTGGCCCGTGACCACATAGTGATCGCCGTCGCGCACGGCGCTTGTGCGCAGGCCCGCAAGGTCAGAGCCGGCACCGGGTTCGGAGTAGCCCTGGGCCCACCAGTCGTCGCTGGCGCGAATGCGTGGCAGAAAGCGCTCTTTCTGCGCCGCCGAGCCGAAGCTGTAGAGAATCGGGCCCACATAATTGACGCCAAACGGGATCAGCCAGGGTGCTCCGGCTTCACTGGTTTCTTCTTCAAAGATAAAGCGCTGCAGTGGCGTCCAGTCGCAGCCGCCGTACGCGCGGGGCCAATGGCCGACAGCCCAGCCGTGGGTATCCAGCAGCTTGAGATAAGCGACGTAATCGGCCTTCTCCAGCTTCAGGTTGTTCATTACCTTGTGGCGCAGGGTGGACGGCAAGGTCTGCGCGAAGCGCCGCACCTGCGTGCGGAACTCCTCGGGGTCGGGGCTGCTGATCATGGTGTGGCCTTGCGGGAATGGACGGGCATGGCCATCAGTTGGGCTCGATGCGCGCAGCCTTGACCAGCTCCGCGTTCAGTTCAAAGTCTTTCTTCAGGAACGCATCGAACTGCTCTGCTCCCATGATCATGCTGTCCATCACCAGGTTGCTGAACTTTTCGCGCAGTTCGGGCGAGCGCAAAGCCTTGGCGGTTTCCTCATTGAGCCGGTTGACGATGGCGCGCGGCGTCCTGGCCGGCGCAAACATGCCGATCCATACGTCATAGCTGGAATTTGGCAAGCCCGCTTCAATGGTGGTGGGCACATCCGGCAACGCCGACGAGCGCCTGGTGCTGCTGACCCCGAGCGCCACCAGTTTGTCGGCCTTGATGAACTGAAGCGCCAGCCCGATCGGACTGAAGTAGTAGTCCACCCGACCCGCGATCACTTCGGTCAGCGCCTCGCCCGAGCTCTTGTAGGGAACATGCGTCATGGTAAATCCGCCCGCCATACGCAGGCGTTCAGCGCCCAGGTGGGTCGCGCCGCCAGTACCGGCAGAAGCGAAGTTGACCGAGTCGGGCTTGGCCTTGGCCGACTTCACCAGGTCCGACAGCGTGCGAATACCCTTGGCGGGCGACGTGACCAGCACCATGGGCACCGACGCCAGTGGAATGACGCCAACGATGTCTTTGGCTGCGTCGTAATTCAGGTTGCGGTAGGTGGCCGGCGTGACGGTGTAAGAGTTGGAGTGCACCAGAATCGTATAACCGTCTGGCTCGGCATGGGCCACTGAACTGGTGCCGATGGTGCCCCCCGCGCCGGGCTTGTTCTCGATGATGATGGGTTGTCCCAGTTGTCTGGACACCTGCTCCAGCACCTGCCTGGCGACGATGTCGGTCGCCGCACCAGGGGCGAACGGCACGATGGCCTTGACCGGTCTGGAAGGCCACGGCGCGGCCTGCGAAAAGGCCAGCAAAGGCACTGCGGTCGCGGCGGCCACCAGCCAATGGCGCCTATTAAATATCATGGTGTCTCTTCGCATGAAGTTAAGCCCAGCGCCTTGCCGATGCCGAGGTAACTCACGCCGTGGTAACCGTTGCGGATGAAAAGCTCGGTCGCCACCACTTCAATCTGCTCGCCAGGGTCGGTGGGCGGCGTGGCGGATGCAACACGGCGCGGCTGCGCCGGGCCAACACCCGCGCGGATCAACCCACGCGTTCCCACAGGACCTCCTGCATCGGTCGCGCCCGGCCATCAGTCGCCGCTTCTGTGCGCAACAGTAGATGGTTGGGCGCGGGGAAACTCACCAGGCGAACCAGGTCACGGCCTTCCCAGTTGGGTATCCAGCAGACATCGACATGGTGCAGCAGGCGGTCCTGCGCCAGCGTGAAGCGCCCCGAGTAGGCCACCATCCGGTCCAGGCACGCCGCCTTGTCGCGGTCCGGTATGCCAGCCCACTCGCCGCGAAAGCGCGGACGGTCCGGCGCGCCGATCAGCACCTGCATGTGGCCGGATGGCCAGTAGCTGATGCACCCCTTGGGATTGGGCCCGAGCGCATCGGCCCAAACCCCGCCAAGCTGCTGCTCGACGAACGACACCAGCCGCCAGTGCCCGATCAAATCCTGTGTGTCTGCCATCATCTGCGCTCTCAAATAACCTGCGCGCGCGCCAGCTCGGCCACGCCCTCGGCACCCAGTCCCAGCCAGTCGCCGTACACCGACGCGTTGTCGCGGCCCACTTCGCCACTCGGTTCGATGGCGGGCATGGGTGTGTCGCTGAAACGAATGGACGACCTGGGCAGCGGCATGCGGCCATAGATGGGATGGTCCACCCACTCCAGCGCCTGGCGCCCCAGCATGTGTTCGTCATGCACCACTTCGTCCAGGTCGCGCACCGGCGCGCAGGTCACACCCGCTCCTACCAATTTCGTGAACGCCTCGGTCTTGGTGCGCGTGCTGGTGTATGCGGTGACCACGGCGTCGACCTCGTCCATGCGCGCGACACGTTCGCCAAGCGTGGCAAAACGCGGGTCGCCGACCAGATCGGGCCGGCCAATCACCACCAGCAGCCGGCTCCACTGTTCGTCACTGGAAGCGACGATGGCGATGAAACCATCGGTGCTGGGGTAGGCGTTGTAGGGTGACTCGGCCATGCCGCCGTGGCGGTTGCCGGTGCGCGCCGAGACCTGCCCCTTCTTCGCGTAGTACAAGCCGAGATTCGACGCCAGGGAGGGATAGACCGACTCCATCATCGAGACTTCGACCAGGCGGCCCTTGCCCGTGGTGTTGCGCTCGAACAGCGCTGTCACAACACCCGCGTACAGATGGACTCCGCCAAAAAAATCTGCCACCGCAGGGCCCACCTTGACCGGAGGTCGGTCTTCAAAGCCGTTGATACTCATCAACCCCGACATCGCCTGCACCGCGATGTCCATGGCCGGGTAGTCCTTCATCGGGCCGGAACGGCCATAACCGGAACCCGAGGCATACACCAGAGCCGGGTTGATCTGCCTGAGCGTGTCGTAACCAAGACCCAGCCGCTCCATCGCGCCCTGCGAAAAATTTTCAATCAGCACGTCGGCTTTGGCAACCATCTCGCGAAACAGCGCTTTGCCGCGCGCCGACTTGAGGTCCAGCGTGATGAACTCCTTGTTCGAGTTGAGCATGGCAAACGGCACCGCCGCACCCCCTACCTTGGCACGCCGGCGCAGGTTTTCGCCGCCCTTGGGTTCGACCTTGATCACCCGCGCGCCAGCCATCGCCATCAGGAAGGTGCAATACGGTCCGTTGTAGATTTGACCCAGGTCTATGACGGTCACGCCATTCAACGGGCCCTGGGTGCTGCTCTTCATCGTCATTTCCCCTGGAAGTTGGGTGGCCGTTTCTCGGCAAAGGCTTTTACACCTTCCTGGACGTCGTCGCTGGTCCAGAGCAGCCGGTTCATGACCTGCTCCATGCGCAGGCCGGTGGCCAGGTCAACGTCGCCGGCGCGGATCGCCAGTTCCTTGGAGGCCTGCACCGCCAGCGGCGCGTTGGCGGCGATGCGTTTTGCCATCGCCATTGCAGTCGCCATCAAGTCGGCTTGCGGCACCACCTGGTTGACCAGCCCCCAGTGCGCGGCTGTCCTGGCGTCCATCGAATCGCCGGTCATCAGGTACTGCATGCCGATCGCGTAAGGCAACTGGCTCAGGATGCGCTGGGTGCCGCCATTGCCGGGCACCAGGCCGCGTTTGACCTCCGTCAGCGCGAAGGTGGCGTTCTCCGAGGCGATCCGGATGTCGGTGGCGAACAGCAGCGTGCTGCCGCCGCCCAGACAGTAACCGTTGACGGCAGCGATGATAGGCTTCCAGACCTCCAGCCCGCGGTTGAGCAACTGCTCGCGCTGCGTCAGCCACATCTCGCCCAGTGGCAGCGGCTTGCTCAGGTAGCTGCGCAAGTCGGCCCCCGCGCAGAAAGATTTTTCGCCCGCGCCGGTGATGATGGCAGTGCGCACCTGCGGGTCGTCACGCACCCGTATCCAGGCTTTGGACAGCAGGTCGTAGTGTTCGGCGTCCATGGCGTTGTGCACCTCGGGCCGGTTGATGGTGATGACGGCGACGCCGCCGTCGATGGTAAAATCGATTGCCATTTTCAGTGTTCCCTGTTGCGGCCCGACAGCATGTTGCGGGCGAAGACCTTACTTTTACCTTACATTTAACTTACGGCACTTGCACCGTGCCGAAATCCAGACTCATCGGGCTGGTGCAATCATTTCAGCATAGTCGTACAAAGTGCCGAGAATTTCCAGAACGTTGTCACCTTCGCGTTCATCGGCAGTTTCAGACAATGCGTCAATTTCAGCAGACAGCGCTTCTATCGTGCGCACACCACCGTCGCCGTCAAACAGCCTGGCGACGCGATGCGCCTCCCAGCGTGCTGCTTCTTCCAGCGTGAGCGTTGACAGAAAATTCCGCGCCCGGTAACGAAACACCAATTCTGCCAGCCGTGCGTCGTCAAAGGCGTTTCGGGCTGTGGCGAGCTTTTCAGCCGTGAGGCCACGCAACTGGTTCAATCGGCGACGGTCTGCATTGCCTATGAAACCGCCGTAAAGGTCTTCGTCCACGTCCGGCGCAGCCTGCGCGGGGCGATTGAACACGGCGGGCCAGATGCCGCCCATGTCTGGCAGATCACGCGCCACGTCCACATGCCTCCCCGCCTGATCCAGATCGATCGCCCAACGCGTGGCCATGTCTTTGGACAAAGTTTTGACATTGCCCATGACCATGGGTGACTTGTTCAGATGGATGGTCTTGACTGGCAGACGCGTCACACCTTCGGGCAGTTCGCTCTGCTTGCTGAACAGTCGCAGGCGAATCTCATCGACGTTCATGGCCGCCAATTCGCGTGGGTCATGCGCAAGGTCCCAGGCAATCAGCTCATTCTTGTTGGTGGGATGCATCGCCAGTGGCCACATGATGGCCAGGCAACCGCGCTCAGCCGGGAACATGCCCGAAATGTGCAAAAACGGTTTGGCGTGTTGCGCATCGGTGGGCAAGCCCAATTCCATCGCCACGGCATCTTTTTTGTGCAGCCTGAAACAGAAGTCAAACAAGCGGGGCTGCTTGTCGCGGATCAGCCGCGCCATGGCAATAGTGGCTCGCACATCGCTCAAGGCATCGTGTGCCGCCTCATGCACCAGGCCGTTGGCGGCGCTAAGGTCGGTCAGCTTGAAGCTGGCTTTGCCCTGTGCATTGCTCGGCCACACAATGCCATCAGGCCGCAGCGCGTAAGCCGTGCGGACAACATCCAGCAAGTCCCAGCGCCCGCAGTTGTTTTGCCACTCGCGCGCATAGGGGTCAATCAGATTGCGCCAGAACATGAAGCGCGTGATCTCATCGTCAAAGCGGATGGTGTTGTAACCCACGCCAATGGTGCCGGGCTGACTCAACGCCTGCTCGATTTGCGCGGCAAACTGATACTCGGGGATGCCTTTTTCAAGACACATCTGGGGCGTGATGCCGGTGATCAGGCATGACACCGGGTCGGGCATGAAGTCATTGGCTGGCTGGCAATACAGCATGACCGGCTCACCCATTTCATTCAGGTCTGCATCGGTTCTGATCGCCGCAAACTGCGCCGGCCGGTCTCGCCGCACGTTGGCGCCAAAGGTTTCGTAGTCGTGCCAGAGGAAGGTGTGGCGGGATTGCTGCGCGTTGGATGACATCATCTTGGCCCTACGGTCTCGACTGAAACGGCAACAGGTCTAAGCGAGTACGACCGGTAAAGACCTGACCAATGTGCAGCGTTAATACCAGCGTCAACCAGCAGCCCGACCCAGCGTGGCGACAGATTCATGTCAACCAGCAGCCTCATGCGTCCGCCAAAACGACCTCGCGTTCTTCGGCTCTCCATGCAGCGTAGCGAAGCGCCTGCATGATGTCCTCGCGTTCAAGGTAGGGGTAATCTTTGATGATCTCGTCAACGCTGTGCCCGGCACCAATTTGGCCCACGACCATGCCGACCGTCACACGCATTCCGCGTATGCAGGCTTTTCCTCCCATGACTTCGGGCCGCTGGGTAATTCGATTTAGTCCCATGATTTGCTCCTATGCTAATAACTTTGTGATAGTAGCCGTTTGGGGATGCGCCTGCCCCTCAAACCCGGAAAATCAATCAATCGTGGAGGATTTGAATCAAAAGTATCCGCATCATCATCATCATCATCGCCGCCGTGCCGACCTCACGCCGTTCAACTCCGACACAATGCCAAGCACCTTGTGCAGCCGCCCAGAGTCCGCCACTTCGACGGTGAAGGTCATCCACGCTGTGCCTTTGACGGACTGGGTTTGCACGCCAATCACGTTCATCTTTTCCTTGGTGAACACTTCAGAAATATCGCGCAGCAGGCCCTGGCGGTCTGCGGCTTCCACGGCCACGTCAACCGGGTAGACCGCACCTTCAATGGCCTTGGTGACGCCCCACTCCACGTCAATCAGGCGCTCGCCATTTTTGGCGATCATCTCGCGCAGGTTTGAGCAGTCGGCACGGTGCACGCTTACGCCCTTGCCGCGTGTGACAAAGCCGCAAATATCATCGGGCGGCGCAGGTTTGCAGCACTTGGCCAACTGCGTCAACAGCGAATCTACGCCCACCACCAGCAGGCCGCCTTTGCTTGACGGGTCGGTGTTTTTAGGTTTTCTGAGATGCGGCACATCGTCCTGCGCGGCCACGGGGCCGGGCGGGCGCAGCACCACCTCGATGTTGCGCAGCGAGAATTCGTCTTTGCCCACCACCTCAAACAAATCGTCAGCCGAGTTAAAGCCGAGTTGACCGGCCAGGTCATCAAGCTTGACTGCCGTCTTGCCTTCGCGCTGCAGCAGCTTTTCAACGGCTTCGCGGCCTTTCGCCACGGTCTCATGCATGGCCAACGCGTTGAACCAGGCACGCACTTTGGCGCGGGCGCGGTGACTGACCAGATAGCCCAGCTCGGGGTTGAGCCAGTCGCGCGACGGGCCGCCCTCTTTGGCGACGGTCACCTCTACCGTCTGGCCATTTTTAAGCGGCGTGTTGAGCGGCACCATGGCGCCATCCACCCGCGCACCCCGGCAGCGGTGGCCCAGGTTGGTGTGCACGCTGTAGGCAAAGTCAACCGCCGTGGCGCCCTGGGCCAGCTCAACAATGGCGGCCTCAGGCGTAAGCACATAGATGCGGTCTTCAAACAGGCTCTCACCGGTCTGCGCTGGCTGCCCCTCCCCGTCTCTTTCCCCGTCTCTGTGAGCGGGTGGCGCCGACAGATCGCGCTCCCAGGCCAGCAGCTGGCGCAGCACCGCAATCTTGGCATCGTATTCACCACTGGCCGACACACCGGCATAGCCCTTGACGCCGGCCTCTTTGTAGGCCCAGTGCGCCGCCACGCCGTGCTCGGCATGGTCATGCATGGCCTGGGTGCGGATCTGGATCTCGATGGGCTGCAACGAGGCATCGCGCACAACGGTATGCAGCGACTGGTAGCCATTGGCTTTGGGCCTGGCGATGTAGTCGTCAAACCCGTTGGCCACCGGCTGAAACCGGCTGTGCACCCAGCTCAAAGCCGCATAGCAGTCGGGGATGCCGGCAACCACAATGCGCAGCGCGCGAATGTCATACACCTGCTCAAACCCGAGCGACTTGCCGCGCATTTTCTTGACGATGCTGTAGATGTGCTTGGGGCGGCCTTGCACGGTGGAGGCAATGCCCTCGGCATTGAGGTCCGCCTCCAGCCGCGCGCGCAGTTGCTGCACGTAGGCTTCTCGCCCGGCACGCTTCTCGTCCAGCAGCCGGGCGACCTGTTTGTACGTGTCAGGCTCCAGAAAACGGAACGACAGGTCTTCCAGTTCCCACTTGATTTCCCAGATGCCCAGGCGGTTGGCCAGCGGCGCAAACACCTGCAACGACTCGCGCGCCAGGCCCGGCGGCACCGGCAGCTTGGTGGTGGCGAAATGGCGCAGGGTTTGCAGGCGCGAGGCCAGGCGCAGCATCACCACGCGCAGGTCTTTTGAGAACGCCAGCAGCATCCTGCGGACGTTCTCAGTCTGGGCGGCAGCCGTTTGCGCCATGGGGATGGGTGTGGCAGAGCGGTTCACCGCGCTTTGCAAGGTGCGTGCTTGGCGCTGCACCCGCACCAGCTTGGTGGTCTCCATGGCCAGGGCGGCAAAGTTGGCGCCAAAGGCTTTGGCAATCACGTCATGCGGCTTGTTCAGGTGGTCGCAGGCATACACCAGGTAGCTGGCGGCCTGCATGGCTTCTGAGCCGCCAATTGTCTTCAAAATGACAGCCACCGCATCGGCGTGCGCCAATGTGTTCTCGCCGGTGTCCAGCAGCTCGCTGGCAATCAGCGGTTCGGAGAAGGCGCGCGCGCGGGCGAGGGCCTGAGCCTGTTCTGCGGGCTCTTGTGTTGTGCTGTCGATCGGCGAGGCGCTTGGCGCCTGGCTTGAGAGCGCCGGGGCCAGGCTTTTCATTGCGCAGTCATTTGAATCATTGGGAGGAAAACCATATAGCTATTATTTAAATAGCTAACTATGTATGAAGGACGCTGGCTAGGGGCCATTTTTATCACCAAACCCCGGGTTTCACCTTCAAGCTGGCAAAAATTGCCTGCAATTTGACAATTGGCATTGATCAACTCGCCCCAAAAATAAAACTGCACACTGTCTCCACCTGATCCGTGGCAATGAGTGTCGGTGCGTGACCAACGCCATCAAACTCCACCAGACGTGCCCTGGGGCCGCGCTGCGTCATGGCCAGCGCGGTCTGTTTTGAAAGCAGATCAGACTGCGCGCCACGCGTGATCAAGGTCCTGGCCTTGATACCGTCATACAGCGCCCACAGGCCCGCCTCGCCCTGCGCGGCCGATTCCCGCGTCACGGTGCGAAACGGCACGGCAATCGCCGGGTCATAGTGCAGGGCCACGCCACCCTGCGCGTCATCCATGGGTTTGACCATGTGCCGCGACAGCGCCAGCCACTGCGCAGGCGTGTGCGGCCCAAAACTGGTGGAAATCACCCACATGGCCTGCGCAGCTTTCTCCAGCGATGCAAACCTGGGCGCGTTGCCCAGGTACAGGCCAATGCGCTGCAACGCTTCCCATTGAATGCTCGGGCCGACATCGTTCAAAACCAATTTTCGTACCGGCACTGGCAAAAAAACTTGCGCCCCCACGCTTGTCGGTTCGCGTTCGACGCTTCCCCCCGAGGGGGTCTGCGCGCTTAGCGGCCCGTCGGCGCACAACCCTGGCTGCCCGCACAAAACCATGCCAATCAGCCCGCCCATGCTGGTTCCCACCCAATCCAGCGTGGCGGGCTTGAGCTGCGCCAGCAGGGTCAGCATGTCCCCCGCGTAGACAGGAATCTGGTAGCCCATGGGGTCTTTGAGCCAGTCACTCTGGCCACGACCCACGACGTCGGGGCAGACCACACGAATTGGGTGGCCCGCCTTGTCACACAATGCCTGCGCCAGCACGTCGAAATCACGACCCTGGCGGGACAGGCCATGCGCGCAGACGATGAGGTGGGCCGCTGCCGGGTCGCCCCATTGCCAGTAAGCCATGCGGTGGCCACCGTTGGCGTCTGGGCAGGCGATGTAATTCAGTGTGGGTTCTGGCATGGTGAGTGGAGTGGCTTGATAATTGAAGTCTTCAGGTGTCGTCATGGGTATCGTAATTCAATCGCACACCTGCGCAACGCCATCAACAACTTAACCATTCAAGGATGATCTTCATGCTCAAAGGCAAAACTGCACTCGTCACAGGCTCCACCAGCGGCATTGGGCTGGGAATCGCCAAGGCCCTTGCCAGCCAGGGTGCCAATATTGTCTTGAATGGTTTTGGCGACACCCACGGCCCCACAAACGACGTGGCCGCATTTGGTGTCAAAGTGGCCTACCACGGTGCCGACATGGGCAAGCCGGCCGAGATTGAAGACATGATGAAGTACGCCGCCGCCCAGTTTGGCCGCGTCGATATTCTGGTCAACAACGCTGGCATCCAGCACGTCGCCAAAATTGAAGACTTCCCGATCGAGAAATGGGACGCCATCATTGCCATCAACCTGAGCAGCGCCTTTCTGGCCACGCGGCTGGCCCTGCCCGCCATGAAGGCCGCAGACAACGGGCGGGGCTGGGGCCGCATCATCAACGTGGCCTCGGCCCATGGCCTGGTCGGCTCACCCGAAAAGTCGGCCTACGTGGCGGCCAAGCACGGCCTGGTCGGGCTGACCAAGGTCACCGCGCTGGAAAACGCCACCACCGGCGTCACCTGCAATGCCATCTGCCCCGGCTGGGTGCTGACGCCGCTGGTGCAAAAGCAGGTGGACGCCAAGGCCGCTGCACAGGGCCTATCCAACGACGCTGCGACCAAACAGCTGCTTGGCGAAAAAGAGCCCTCGCTGCAATTCACCACGCCCGAAGAGTTGGGAGAGCTGGCCCTGTTTTTCTGCTCACCGGCTGGCAACAATGTGCGTGGGGTGGCCTGGAATATGGATGGCGGCTGGGTTGCGCAGTAATCATTTTTGGTCGCACCAGGACGGCTTATGCCCGCGCCCCGAGCCAGCACAGGCGAGCGCTCCTTGCTGCTGACGCCCAAGGCGCGCAGTTTGGCGCCGCGCACATGCGGCAACACCGACTGCATCGGGTCGAACATCAAGGGGATTTGATCTCACGGGACGGGACAGGAACCAGGCAAGCACAGATCAAATCTACTTTGACCACGCCCAGTGGCGCAAGGCGCTGTGCTGAAGTCGGGCATTCCACTATTTTTTTAGGCAATGTCGTCAGGCAACGCCGCGTTGCGGCGCGGATCGCGTTTCTCAAGCACGGTGGCCACTGCGCGCTTGAGCTTTCCGACAGCGCCGTTGATGGCTTGATGCACCGAGCCGGCGCGGTCTTTCACGACGACGGGTTCCCGCCCCGCCAGTCTCGCTTCGAGTGTGCATTGAATCTCGTCGGGATTGGACTTGACGTGGCTGTTTTCATCGGCAATATGGGCCTCTACCCGCGTGATGTGCTCGCCAAAACGGCCGAGGGCGTCGGCCACCACAGTCGTCAAGTGCTCGGCCATGTGGTGGCGTCCGTCGACGTGCGGGTCGGTGTTCAATATAACTTGCATGGGGTTCTTTCAGAAGGGCCTAAGCGCTGCGCAAGCTCGCTCAAAGCGTGGGGAGGCTTGGCACATGCGACCGCCTAAGGCCTCAAATAATGCGCCAATACGCACGTCAATGCAACCGGGGGCGTGCAGCAACTGTGTGGGCGGGGTCCCGCATTGGCTGTCATTTACTATTATTTTCATATCTAATCAGGTCCAATACACAAGGGCTAGCGGCCTAAATCCTTCCAAAATAGGCTTCAAACACGCATTTTCACTTTATTTCAGCATGCGCCGGGTCGGCCTGAAAAAAGTGACGGCGCCTGAAAACGCCACCACCGGCGTCACCTGCAACGCCATCGACCCCGGCTGGGTTCTGACCCGATTCGACCCGTGGACTGCTGGCAGCGACGATCATGGCGGCTGCGGTGCGATTCTCCACACCGAGTTTGACGTATGAGTTTTCAAGATGCTTTTGCACCGTGCGCGTGCTCAGGCCCAGGATGGCGCCGATCTGTGCATCGCTTTTTCCGGCACCTACCCAGCGCAGTACTTCCCGCTCGCGCGGCGTAAGGGTTATGTGGGGTTGGCGCGGCAGGCGCGCCGTCATCAAAGTCATCCGGTAAAGATTCGCCAGCGCGGGCCGCAGACGATTGAGCAGTTGACATTCGCCATCCGTAAAATCGCGTCCGGCCCGGTTGAGCACGAAGCTGATCACCATCTGCCGATTCGACACGATGGGCACCGCCACGACGTGATCGATACCGATGCGCTGGTAATAGTCGGCGTAGAGTTCCTGCCGCTTGAAGGCGTTCATCGAGAGGGAGTCCGAGATCCGCCAGGCGCCACCGTCAGGGTGGCCGGCGTGGTATCGCACCAGCGGATGCGCATGAATCAACCGATTGAAGCATTGCTGGTCGGCGGCGCAAATCGCGTGATCGGGAAAGCTTACGACGCGGCGCACGCCGCTTTGCAGGTCACAGATGCTGAGTGTGGTGAGTTCCGAGGCAACTACCTTCGGCAAGCCGTTGACGACGTGCCTGGCAAAGGAATCAGCATCACTTGACGCGCTGATATCAAGCACGAAGTCCAGTGCTTCTTTCAGATGCTGCAACGGCAATTCGACCATGGACTGGCTCCTGCACATTCGAACCTACGCAATTTTACGCATTGCGCGCTTGCAGTGTCCGGCGTAACTTGGGTCTGCGCTGTCACTGCTTTCGCAGACATTATGCGCGCTAACATGGAGAATGTCATGGCCATCAATCAGGACAAGCTAAATGAGTTCCTGGGCAAGTTCGTCGCCGATTTCGGCGCCACCTTCAATGCCGGCATGGTGGTGATCGGCGACAAGCTCGGGCTCTACAAAGCCCTGGCCGTCAAGCCGATGAACTCGACGGAGTTGGCGCTGGCGACCGGC
>JANMVO010000387.1:0-4643 GCA_031392805.1 Rhodoferax sp.
CCGATAGGCAGCTAGAAATTCATCCAAAAAAAAGGGCCAGTCTTGCGACTAGCCCTTAAGGGATCCCTGAACCAGATGGTTTCGAAAGGACCCGAGGAGACAACCAGTAGAAACCCGTTTGATCGAATAAGTTCCCAAAAATTAATTAGAGTGAAGTATGTCAGGGTTTCTCCTGCCTGTATAGGGTTTTTACTCCCATTCGCTTGGAATTCTCAAAATCTTCACGCCTGTGTGATTAATTAACGCTTTTTGGCAACTGACTTGGTTACATTGACTGCGTTGGTAGCCACCGTGTTGAAGTTGGCTTCGGCCACATCGGTCGCTTGTTTGACAGCTTTTTGAACCGACTCAAGGGCGTTGTTGGCGGCAGATACGGCGCTCTTGAAAATGGCCACTGCGGTCTCGGAACCAGCGGGTGCATTTTTGGCAGCAGTGTCAACCAAGTTGGCGAATTTCTTTTGCGCTTCAGCAGTCTGGCCTTCGACAGCCTTGGTGAATTCAGCGGTAGAACCGGAAGCGATGTCATACAGGTGACGGCTGTAAGCGGCGGTCTTTTCAGCCAGAGGCTGGAACAGGCTTGATTGCAGGGCCAGCAACTCTTGGGCATCCTTGATACTCAGCACAGCTTTGGCGTGGTCGCCGACTTCAGACAGGGCAGCTCTGGAAGCCGTCAGGTTGAGTTCAACGATTTTCTCTACGCCTTCAAAGGCTTTGGTGGTCAGGCCAAAAAGGGTTTCAATGTTGGCTTTGTGGGAGGCAACAACTTGTTCAACGGTCAGCATATAAAAAGCTCCAGTAAAAGTTAACGTGATAAGAAAAGTATCTGCGCCGTCAACCTGCTTATTTTCTGTCTAAGCGCGATTCATGATGCAGTGCAGCATGAAATGCATTATAGGGTTAGCCCGAATCAATGCAAGCCTTTTTTGTTGCAACGCAGCATTTTAGATAGCATATTCTAGAAGGCGATTTTCTAATGACCCCAGCGCATCAGCGAAGTACAGTAAATCATCTGCAAAATTATCAATATGAAAGCTTTTTACTCAGGTCAATTTGTCTTGCCCCTCCCCGCAGGGCATCGATTTCCAATGGCCAAGTACGCCATGCTGCGTAATCGGTTAGCCAAGGAACTCCCCGATGTGGACATGCTTGAAGCCCCTCGCGCAAGCGACGGGGAACTGGCGCTGGCACACACGCCAGCCTACATTGACGCCATCTCCGCAGGTACCATCAGCGGCCCCGCCATGCGCGAGATTGGCTTCCCTTGGAGTCCTGCCTTGGTGGAGCGTTCCAGGCGCTCTGTGGGGGCTACCGTGGCCGCTGTACGGTATGCTTTGCAACATGGCGTCGCCGCCAACATGGCGGGGGGCACGCACCACGCATTTGCCGACAAGGGGGGCGGGTTTTGCGTGTTCAATGATGTCGCTGTAGCGACGCGGCTGGCGCAGGCGGAATGGGGCAGGGAGGATGGCCGGCATGCGCCACTGCAAGTTTCCGTCATTGATCTGGATGTTCACCAGGGCAATGGTACCGCCAGAATATTCCGGGATGACCGCAGCGTGTTTACCTTGTCATTGCATGGGGAAAAAAATTTCCCGTTCCGCAAGGAGGCGAGCGATCTGGACGTGAGCCTGCCCGATGGCTGTGACGATGCCGACTACCTGCACGCACTGGAAGGGGCGCTTGACGAACTGCAGCGCCGCTTTGAGCCCGGCCTGGTGATTTACCTCGCTGGCTCCGATCCATTTGAGGGTGATCGGCTGGGACGTCTGAAGCTCAGCCATGACGGCCTTGAGGCCCGTGATCGCCGCGTGTTTGACTGGTGCCTTGCTCGCCAGACGCCCCTGGCTTTTGTCATGGCAGGGGGCTATGGTGTGAAGATCGAAGAGACCGTGCAGGTGCAGGTCAACACCTACCGCGTGGCCCTTGAATACTGGCAGCGCTGGCGGGCGTTGCTCCGTTGAATCACCCAACCCCGGCGCACTGGCAAAATCACCTGCTGCCCACCTTTTATAAATTTTGGTCTTTTTATTTTTTTATGTCCCACACCCCTAGCCAAACCCTCTCGAACGCTGCCATCGCTGACGCCGCCATTACCTCGCGTATGTCAACGCGCGCTTTCACGCAAGAGCGGGTCGAGCGCGACATCATCGTCGACATTTTGCAGGTGGCGAGCCGCGCCGCCTCAGGCACCAACACCCAGCCTTGGCGGGCGTATGTGCTGCAGGGTGCCAGCCGCGATTCTCTGGTTGAAAAAGTCTGCACAGCACACGACGCCATTCGCGCCAACCCGGCCCTTGCGGCAGAGTACCGCGAGGAGTACGACTATTACCCCGAAAAATGGGTCAGCCCCTATATCGACCGCCGGCGCGAAAACGGCTGGAGCCTGTATGGCCTGCTGGGCATTGGCAAAGGCGACAAGGACAAGATGCATGCGCAGCACCAGCGCAACTACATGTTTTTTGATGCGCCGGTGGGCCTGATGTTCACAATTGACCGCGTGCTGGGCCGTGGCAGCCTGATGGACTACGGCATGTTTTTGCAAAGCATCATGATCGCGGCGCGCGGGCGCGGGCTGCATACCTGCCCGCAGGCGGCCTGGAACAGTTTCGCCAAGATCATCCTGCCTCACATTGGGGCTGGGCCTGACGAAATGCTGGTGTGCGGCATGGCGTTGGGCTATGCCGACGAGGCTGATGTGGTGAACACTTTTCGCACGCCGCGCGTTGCGGTGGCAGATTTCACCCACTGGCTTGAGTAATTGTGGTTTTCACCGGCACTGACGCGCAGTTCCTGAACCGCGCCAGTGTGGCGATCACGCTGTTCCTCTAGACGGCGGGTGCGCTGGCTGGTTCGTGATAGCCTACGCCAAACCTGCGCTGCACTGATGCACGGAACCCATGGGTGCAGCCTTAAATCCGCATAGACAAGTTGACCATGATCATCACCAGCCTGCTTGATACCGACCTCTACAAGTTCACCATGATGCAGGTGGTGTTGCACCAGTTTCCGGGTGCGCAGGTGGAATACCGGTTCAAGTGCCGCAATTCTGGTGTCGAGGCCGGTGGCGATGGCAAGGCCCAGGCCGGCATCAACCTGGCCGCGCATGTCGCTGAGATTCGCGACGAAATACGCGCCCTGTGCAGCCTGCATTTTCAGGATGCCGAGCTTGGCTATTTGCGCACCTTGCGCTTCATTAAAAGTGATTTTGTTGATTTTCTCGGGCTTTTCAAACTCAACGAAAAATACATCAGCGTCACCGCGCTGCCCTCGGGCGAGATTGACATCACGATCCAGGGTCCGTGGCTGCACACCATTCTGTTTGAAATTCCGGTGCTGGCCATCGTCAACGAGGTCTACTTTCGCAATGCGCAACCCACGCCTGATTTTGCTGAAGGCCGCCGACGCCTTGACCAGAAAATTGAACAGCTGCGGGAGCCTGGCCTGGCCGACCTGAAAATCGCCGATTACGGTACCCGCCGGCGTTTCTCCAAGGTCTGGCACGATGAAGTGCTGCGCGCCCTCAGCAACCGGCTTGGCACAACCCAAAGCCCCGGCAAGCTTGCTGGCGTGGCGGGGCAACTGGCAGGCACCAGCAATGTGCTGTTTGCCATGAAGCTGGGCCTCACGCCGTTGGGCACCCTGGCGCATGAGTACCTGCAGGCGGCGCAGGCGCTGGGGCCACGCCTGCGCGACAGCCAGGTGTTCGGCTTTGAGTCCTGGGCTGGGGAATACCGGGGCGACCTGGGCATCGCGTTGAGCGACGTGTATGGCATGAATGCATTTCTGCGCGACTTTGATTTGTATTTCTGCAAACTGTTTGACGGCGCGCGCCATGACAGCGGCGACCCCTTCAACTGGGGCGAACGCATGATTGACCACTATGTGAAACACCGGGTCGACCCGCGCAGCAAAACACTCATCTTCAGCGATGGCCTGACGGTGCCGCGCACCATTGCGCTGTACCAGCAGTTCCGGGGGCGCTGCCAGCTGGCCTTTGGCATCGGCACCAACCTTACCAATGACCTGGGCTACGAGCCCCTGCAAATCGTCATCAAGATGGTGCGCTGCAACGGCCAGCCGGTGGCAAAGCTGTCAGACACGCCGTCTAAAAACATGTGCGACGATGAGAAATACTTGGCCTATTTGCGGCAGGTGTTTGAAATCGAAAGTCCCTCAATGGAAAAATGAGTTTAAAAAGCTTGGTGAAATCTCGTTGCGGGCTTATTGCCGCCGGTTTGTTGCAGATGTGGCCTGGCATCTCGGGTGCGGCCAATTTTGACGGCAGCCAGCTGTCCGGGGCCTGGGGTATTCCCTTTGCCGGAATTTTGCTGTCGATTGCGCTGTTCCCGCTGCTGGCTCCCGTGTTCTGGCACCACCATTTTGGCAAGATTTCAGCAGCCTGGGCCCTGGCTTTTTTGCTTCCGTTCGGTGTGATTTATGGTGCCGATGCCGCGTCCAGCAGCCTGGTGCATGCGCTGGTGGCTGAGTACGTCCCCTTCATTATTCTGCTGACGGCATTGTTTACGGTGGCGGGTGGCATTTTCATCCGTGGCAATCTGCATGGCAGCCCGGCGCTGAACACTGGCATTCTTGCCATCGGCGGGGCGCTGGCGAGCGTCATGGGGACTACGGGCGCATCGATG
>JANMVO010000395.1:0-12779 GCA_031392805.1 Rhodoferax sp.
CGCCTTGAATAGTGACGGATTTTTTTATTCCCGAATTCAAGTCTGCGATGTCGCATCCGGTGCATTGCAAGATGTCCGTGATTACGGCTTGTGCAAAAAATACCCCGGCGGCAATTACAAGCCCACCGGTGCCATTCAGAAATACAGCGATCAATTGCGGCTGGCTGCATTTGGCTACTTGATGGATCAAGTTGATACTCGGGTTGGCGGCGTATTGCGAGCCCCAGTCAAATATGTAGGAGCAAAAACCTTTGATATTAATGGCGCAGATAACACGCCGTCGGGCGGAAACCCGAACAGGGAATGGGACGAGAGCACTGGGGTCTTCATCACCAATCCAGACGGCAATTCAAGCATCTTGAGCAGCTCTAGCACCTACCTCAGTGGCGTAATCACCTATGTGAATCGGTTCGGCCGCAATGGTGCCGTGCCCGGTCGTTACAAAATCTACGATCCGTTCGGCGAGCTGCATTACGAGACATTGCGTTATCTGCAAGGATTGCAGCCAAGCACGGCCGCCATCAGTTCCATCACCCCGGACATGTATGACGGATTCCCGGCGTCGACCACATGGACCGACCCCTATGGCAATGGACGGTCAAGCTCATCCAACTACGCGTGCCTGAAAAGCAATATCGTTATGATTGGGGACAAAAACACCAACGACCGCAACAGATTGCCAACGGCAAGTGCTGCCAACAACATCCCCGACATCAACGCTTGGCGGACTGTTGTACAGAATTTCGAACAAAATATAACTTCCACTTACACCGATGGTCAAGGTGTCCCGCGCACGACAGGTAACCCGAACGGGCCCAACAGTAGCGTGCCGACCGGGGATCAGAGCCAAATCTTGGGAAGCGCCTATTGGGCCCGCACACAGGACATTCGCGGCACTGCTTGGACAGGTTCCCCCAGCTTGCAACGACCTGGTTTGCGCGTCAAGACTTTCATGTTTGACGTGAATGAATTCGGAGGGTCCAATGATGCAACTACCCGCCGCACCAGTAACCAGCTTTTCATGGCAGCCAAGTACGGCGGTTTTGAAACAGACGCCAACAACGGCAGCCCCACAAACCCGCTGGCCTTTAACACGCAGGGCAATCCGTTCCAACGCAACGATGGCACCGTCGATAAGTACGTCTGGGAAGACACCGACACCAGAGCATCGCGAGTCGGCGAAGCCAACACCTATTTTCTCCAAAGGGATGCGCGTGGTGTTTTAAGTGCTTTCGACGATATTTTCAGCCGGGCCTCGACCGCAGCGCGAAGCATTGCGGGCGGCGCAATCCAGTCCAAGAGTCTGACTGCAGCTGGCAACACGGTCTACCAGGGAACATTTGACACGTCCGACTGGAGGGGCGACCTGCTGGCAATTCCAGTGAGTGTGAGTACCACCAGCTCAGTCTCCATTGGGACCACCACCACCTGGACCGCGGCAACCCAACTCAATGCGAGGAACTTTGCTCTCAACCCCCGCAATATCGTGGTGGGAAATGCCGGCGCGACAAAAAACCCTGCGGCTGCACCTTTCCTTTGGTCAACATCGGGCGTGGATGGCACTGATGGTGTTGAAGCGAGCCTGAAAATCGCACTGAACCAGCCCGCCCCTGCGGCTACGGCCGATGCCAAGGGCCAAGATCGCCTTAATTACCTTAGAGGAGACAAATCCAAAGAGACTGTTCTTTCCCCTTCCCCGTTTCCTTTCCGCACACGCAGCAGCTTGTTGGGTGACATCGTCAATTCAGGTGTCGCTTACTCCGGCGTCCCCACGACGAGCATTGCCGACAGCGGTTACGCAGCTTTCTACGCCGCCAACGCAGCTCGCACCAAGGCGGTGTTTGTTGGGGCCAATGACGGCATGCTTCACGCGTTCAATGCATTGACGGGAGATGAATTATTTGCCTATATTCCTAGCTGGCTGGGGTCCAAACTGTCTGCATTGACCGTGCCCAGCTACGTAACAAACCACCAAAGCTACGTGGACGGCACGCCCACGGTGTCAGAAGCGCTGGTTGATCCCGGAGGTACAGGAGGTACGCCCACCTGGAAGACAGTATTGGTAGCCGGTACCGGTGCGGGTGGGCAAGGTGTCTTTGCATTGGATGTGACCAACCCGTCCGCGTTTAGTGCGTCGAACGTCATGTGGGAATTTACCCATGCAGACGACCCTGATATGGGTAACGTCACAGGCCGACCCCAAATATTGAAGCTGCGCACCAGTGCTTACGGGGCCGCAACCACCACGTACAAATGGTTTGCGGTGGTGGGCGGGGGCGTGAACAGCTACGTTGGCAGTTCGGGCTACGGCACAGGCTATCCCGCGCTGTTTTTGTTGGACCTTGGCAAACCAGTGGGAACCGCTTGGACGCTGGGCACAAACTATTTCAAAATATCTTTGCCGGTCAATGGGGATCTTGCTTTCCTGGCAAGCGGCACGCTGACAGCAACCAATGCTACGGGGTTGATCAACTTCAAAGCCGACTTGGGATCGGCCAGGGAAGTGACGCACATGTTCATGGGTGATTTACATGGTCAATTGTGGAAGCTTGATTTTTCCCTGGTAGCAAGCACCGACTGGAACATCAATAAATTGTCTCCGTTCAAAACCGGGACGGCTCCCAGCACGGTGCCCTATCCGCTGTTTATTGCGAAAGACGCATCCGGAAATGCACAGTCCATCACCATGTCACCCAGCATTGCGTTTGGCCCGATACTGGATTCCCGCTATATTGTGTTTGGCACCGGCAAATACCTTGAAGTCTCTGACAAGACCACGACCACGCAACAGTCTGCCTACATGGTGTACGACAATGGCAGCGCCACCCCCGACGTGATTACAGGCGCACGTCAAAGCGCCATTAGCGGTCGCCTGAGGCTAAAGCCTGGCACGGTCAACACCACCACAGGGGTGGTATCGGTCGCGGGATTCACGCTAGGCCGTGCCGCCACTTTGGACCATACAACGGAGGTTGTCCGATCGGGCTGGTACTTTGACTATCCAGTGTCCGGAGAGCGCCAGATCAGCAATGCAACCATTTTGGGGCCGACCGCGATTTTTGGCAGCTTGATCCCGGTTGTGACCGCTGCCACCAGCAGTTGCGGGGCAGCAGCAGGTGGCGGGAACATTTACACGGTAAATATTGCCAGCGGCAACGGCACGGCGGTTAAATCGACTGTCGGCATTTTGGGCGAGCCACTGGTCGCCGAGATCTCTGGCGCCACCCGTTCCTTACCCACTGACAGCACAGGGCGACGAACGAAATTCACCACCAGCCAGGTGATTCAACAAGGCTCAACGGGCATAGGGGTTGGCACTACCGTTACAACGCAGACCACAACCGGCCGACTAAGCTGGCGGCAGATCAACAACTACCAAGATTTGAAGTAGATACTGTGAAAAAATCTATGCAAAGTGGGTTTTCGTTGATCGAGTTGATGATTGTCGTGGCTATCGTCGCAATTCTTGTCAGCATCGCCTACCCCGCCTATACCAGCGCGATCCTGAAAGGGAAAAGGGCTGAAGGACGCGCCGCCCTGGCCGAGTTGATGCAGCAACAAGAGCGTTATTTGACGCAAACCAATTGCTACCTGGGTTTTACGGCACCCGGTGGCGTCGTGGCTACAGCGAGTGCGCCATCGCCTGCAGCCGCCTGTGGTGGCGTTACGGCTACGACAGTGCCTTTCAAGCTGTTCTCTGGCGACAGTTTGGCAAAAGCGGCTTACCTGCTATCCGCTGACGTTTGCCCGGCAGGGGCTGGCACACTGTCGATTGCAGACTGCGTTCGGGTGATTGCCATACCGGTTGCGACTGATGCCGAGGCAGGCACACTGCGCATGACGAGCACAGGCACTAAAGACTGTACCGGTGGGACGAACCCTTCGGTGTGCTGGAAATGAAACAACCCCTTTCCCGCTCTAGAGGTTTTACGCTCATTGAGTTGATGGTAACCATAGCGATAGTTGCCATTTTGATGGTGGTTGCCGTACCCAGTTTCATTACTTACCAGCGCAATTCCGAATTGACCTCTTTCTCGAACACACTGTTGGCATCCATCAATGCGGCACGCGGAGAAGCCATGAAACGTGGCAGATATGCAATGGTGGTACCCGCCGACGGTCTTCTGTGGAGTAGCGGGTGGGTTGTGTTTGTGGACATAGATGGCGCGAGAACGTACAACATAGCCATCGACGTGACGGTTCTTGTTGCTCCGCCGCCGCCCTCCTATCTTTCAATTACCGGCAGCGGGACTGCCAGCTTGGCAGTGCCCTACATCATGTATGACGCATCCGGCTACTCAAAAACCAAGGCAGGGGGATTTGGTGCAATCACCTTAGAGATCAAGCGCAGCGACGTGTCAGGAACAGAGCAGCTAAATCAGACACGCCGTGTCAAAATCGCTTCAACAGGTCGGGCGCGCGTGTGCACACCCAAAACCGCGAGCGACACCGAATGCAGCCTGGCTGCTACCTCACTTTGAGCCCATCGGGCGTTGCGATTGATTGAATCATTCAAACCCTGCCAGCCATGAAAACCGCCCTTTGGAACGATGCGGTAATGCTGGCCCATCAATCCATCGGGCTCTCCAACCCTAACCCTCGGGTTGGTTGCGTTATCTCTGGCCCCGCAGGTCAAATCATTGGTGGCGGGTTCACGCAGGTGCTTGGCGGCCCGCACGCGGAAATCGTCGCCCTCCGCGATGCGGCCGCGCAAGGCCATTCAGTTATAGGCGCCACCGCCTACGTCACCCTTGAACCGTGCTCCCACCATGGCCGCACGGGTCCCTGTTGCGACGCGCTGATCAATGCTGGCATCAAAAAAGTTGTTGCCTCCATTGCCGACCCCAATCCGCTGGTTTCTGGTCAAGGCTTTGCGCGCTTGCGCGCCGCTGGTGTGGAGGTAGAAATTGGCCCAGGTGCTGAGGAATCGCGAGAACTCAACATTGGATTTTTCAGCCGCATGGTCCGCAAAACGCCGTGGGTACGCATGAAGCTGGCCGCCTCTCTGGACGGCAAAACTGCCCTTGAAAATGGTGTGAGCCAATGGATCACCTCCGATGCTGCCCGCACCGACGGCCATGCCTGGCGCGCCCGTTCATGCGCCGTGCTGACTGGCATCGGTACTGTGATGGAAGACAACCCCCGGCTCGACGTGCGCCTGGTGGACACGCCGCGCCAGCCGCACCTCGTGGTGGTGGACAGCCGGCTGGATACGCCGCTGGATGCACATATTTTCATACCAGGACGGCGCCTGTATATTTATGCCGCGCAGCGAAATGACGAAAAGAAAGCAGCCCTGGAAGCGCACGGCGCCACCGTGATCTACCTGCCGGGACCGGCAAACAGCGTGCACCACAAGGTTGACCTGGCGGCCATGCTGCGCGATCTGGCCCAGCGCGAGATCAATGAGATCCATGTGGAAGCGGGCCAGCGCCTCAATGGCTCGCTGGTCCGCGAAGGACTGGTCGACGAGTTTGTGGTGTACCTTGCACCAAAGCTGATCGGTCAAGGCCGGGATATGGCCAGTTTTGGGCCCTTAACTGATCTGGGTGCTGCGGTAACGCTGGAGTTCAAATCAACGGCGATGCTTGGCCCAGACCTAAGGATCATTGCCCGAATTCCAGGGCGCGACCAGTTTTAAGCCACGAGAGACCGGAAAAAAACCGGAAGATTTGTGCGCCTGATTCAGGCCTGCGGCAGGACGGCAGACTTATTCCTGCGAAAATACGGCCATGTTTACCGGAATCATCACCGGCGTAGGGCGCATCGCCGCCGTTCACGCCTTGGGCAGTTCTTCAACGCATGGCAAGCGCCTGACCATTGAGTGTCCGCCCGATTACCTTGACGACGTTGGCCTGGGTGACAGCATTGCGCTCAATGGCGCCTGCATGACGGTCACCTCCGTCAGCACCGAACTGCGCCAGTTCACGATTGATATCTCGGCCGAGTCGCTGGACAAGACCGCCGGGCTGGCAGAAATTGGCACAAAAACAGGCACTGTCAACTTGGAGAAAGCCTTGCGCGCGAACGACCGGCTCGGTGGGCATATGGTTGCGGGCCACGTGGACGGTGTGGGCACGGTGACTCACTTTGCACAGATCGGCGAGAGTTGGGAATTGCGGGTGCGGGCGCCGCCTGAACTGGCGAAATACCTGGCCTATAAGGGCTCGATCACGGTCAATGGGGTGAGCCTGACTGTCAATCGGATACAAGATGCGCCAGACGGCTGCCAGATCAGCATCAACCTGATTCCGCACACGGTGCAAAACACTGCGCTTGGCACGCTGGCTGCGGGCTCACGGGTGAATCTTGAAATCGATTTGATCGCGCGCTATGTGCAACGTATGCTCACGCTCAATCCGCAACGGGCACAATAAGCGCGGTGTCGTCCCCAATCGCCTCCTACGCGGGTGCACGCCGCCATCCACCGCTATCACAGCATCTGCCGAAGGACATCCGTATGATCTCTGCCACCCCTGTGGCCATATCCCCCGTTGAACACATCGTGGCCGACATGCACGCCGGGCGCATCGTGATTCTGGTGGACGAAGAAGACCGCGAGAACGAGGGTGACCTGGTATTGGCCGCCGACCACGTGAGTGCAGACGCCATCAACTTCATGGCGCGCTTTGGTCGTGGCCTGATTTGCCTGACCTTGACCCGCGAACACTGCGAACGCCTGCAACTGCCACCCATGGCCGTGCGCAACGGCACCAAGATGGGAACTGCGTTCACCGTGTCGATTGAAGCCGCCGAGGGCGTGACCACGGGCATTTCTGCGGCAGACCGCGCGCGCACAGTGCAAGCCGCCGTTGCCAAAGGCGCACTGGCCGATGACCTGGTGCAGCCTGGCCATATTTTTCCCTTGCAAGCGGTCGAGGGTGGCGTGCTGATGCGGGCCGGTCACACCGAGGCCGGCTGCGACCTGGCCGCCATGGCCGGTTGCACCCCCGCAGCCGTGATTTGCGAGATCATGAAAGACGACGGCACCATGGCGCGCCTGCCCGACCTGCAAGTCTTTGCCGCCGAGCACGGCCTGAAAATTGGCACCATCGCCGACTTGATTGCGCATCGCAGCCGCGTCGAGTCGTTGATTGAAAAACTCGGTTCCCGCACCATCACCACAGCCTTTGGCGACTTCACCGCACACGCATTCCGGGACAAGCCCGCGCAAGGCATTCACCTGGCGCTGGTCAGGGGTCAGTGGCAGCGCGATGACATCGTGCCGGCGCGGGTGCATGAACCGCTTTCAGTGCTGGACGCGCTGGAAGTCAACCGCAGCATGCATTCATGGAGTCTGGACGCGAGCCTGGCCTGGATTGCTGCGGAGGGAAAAGGCGTACTGGTGCTGCTGAATTGTGGCGAGAGTGCCGCCCAATTGCTGGCCCAGTTTGAAGGCACCGCGCGTGCCAGCCATGGTCCGCAGCAGGGCCGCCTGGACTTGCGCACGTACGGTATTGGCGCGCAGATTTTGCGCGAATGCGGTGTGCACAAAATGAACCTCATGGGCAGCCCCCGCCGCATGCCCAGCATGACAGGCTATGGCCTGGAAATTGCGGGTTACATCACCCAATAATTCACGCAAAATCTCCAGCAATTTCACAAAAGGACACCACCATGTTTGGCGCAGACAAGGGAACCCCGGAGCCAGTAGACAGCCGGATGAACGGCAAAAAGCTCAGTATCGGCATCGTGCAGGCACGTTTTAACGAGCCCATCACCAACGCGCTTGCCACCGCCTGCAGGGCCGAGCTGCTGGCGCTGGGAGTGGAGGAAAAGCACATTGACCATGTCTTTGTGCCCGGCGCTCTGGAAGTGCCAGTGGCATTGCAGGCCATGGCTGAAAAGTCGAAATACGATGCATTGATTGCACTGGGCTGCATCATTCGCGGTGAGACCTACCACTTTGAACTGGTGGCCAACGAATCCGGGGCGGGCGTCAGCCGCGTGGCACTGGATTACCAGTTACCCGTGGCCAACGCCATCCTCACCACCGAGACCCTTGAGCAGGCCATCGCCCGAATATCCGAGAAAGGCCGCGACGCCGCCCGCGTCGCGGTTGAAATGGCAAACCTGCTGGAAGAAATCTGATGAGCGAATCCGCCCTTGTGCCGCCCAACAGGCCGGCAACGCCCGCTGCACTCAAGCCACCCGGTGGGCGCCCTCCCCGCCAGTCACGCACCGGGCTTACCAGCACCGGTGCGCGCAAGGCCGGCAGCAAATCAAACCGCTCACGCGCCCGTGAGTTTGCCCTGCAAGCGCTGTACCAGCATCTGATTGGCAAAAATACAGTTGAAGACATCGACGCTTTTACGCGTGACCTGGCCGGGTTTAACAAAGCCGATTCCGTGCACTTCGACGCCCTGATGCGGGGTTGCATAGAAGAGGCCAGCGAGCTTGATGCCCTGATCGTGCCGCTGCTGGACCGCAAGCTTCAGGAGATTTCGCCAGTCGAGCACAGCGTCATGTGGATTGGCGCGTATGAGTTCAAGCACTGCCCGGACGTGCCATGGCGCGTGGTGTTGAACGAATGCATTGAGCTGGCCAAGGAATTTGGCGGCACCGACGGCCATAAATATGTCAACGCCGTGCTGAATGGCCTGGCACCTGCGTTGCGCGCGCCAGAGGTCGATTCAGACCGGGGCAAGGGCAAAACGCGCGCGTGAAATATTGCAGCGTTCCCTTCCAATCATGAAAATATCCGAGCGCGCGCAGCGAATTGAGCCGTTTTATGTAATGGAGGTCGCCAAGGCGGCTTCTGCCCTTGGTCATGCAGTGGCACACACCGATTCACCGATGATCTTCCTGAACATCGGCGAGCCAGACTTCACGGCACCGCCCCTGGTGCGTGAGGCCGCAGAAAAAGCCATACGCGATGGCAGCACACAGTACACCCAGGCCACCGGCCTGCCGGCCTTGCGCGAACGCATCAGCGATTGGTATGCCAGCCGCTTCCAAGTGAACATTCCAGCCAGCCGCATCATCGTCACTGCCGGTGCGTCAGCGGCACTGCATCTGGCCTGCATGGCCCTGATTGACGCCGGCGACGAGATTTTGATGCCTGACCCCAGCTACCCTTGCAATCGTCATTTTGTGAGCGCTGCGCAGGGCACGGCAGTGCTGATTCCCACCGCAGCAGCCGAACGGTTTCAGCTTAGCGCCGACAAAGTCAACGCCGCCTGGAAAGCCAGCGCGAGCGCCAGCCATGCAAGTACCCGGGGCAGCACTGGCAGCACCCGAGGCGTGCTGCTGGCCTCCCCGTCCAACCCCACCGGCACCTCGATCCATCCGGACGAGTTGCGTCGTATCCACGAAGTTGTGAGCGCCAAAGGCGGCATCACCATCGTGGATGAGATTTACCTGGGCCTGAGTTTCGACTTGCAGTTTGGCCAGACCGCTTTGGCCATTGATGACAATATCATCAGCATCAACAGCTTCAGCAAGTACTTCAACATGACCGGCTGGCGGCTTGGCTGGATGGTGGTGCCCGAGACGCTGGTGCCCGTCATAGAACGGCTGGCGCAGAACCTGTTCATCTGCCCCAGCACGGTCGCGCAACATGCCGCACTGGCCTGCTTTGAGGCCGGGAGCCTGGCTGAGTACGAGCGCAGGCGCGCCGAGTTCAAGGCGCGGCGCGACTACTTCATTCCGCAGCTCAATGCATTGGGGCTCAATGTGCCGGTGATGCCCGACGGCGCTTTTTACGCCTGGGCCGATTGCTCTGCGGCCTGCGCCAAGTTAAACATCCGGGACAGCTGGGAGTTCGCTTTTGAGGTGATGCACCGTGCCCATGTGGCCATCACACCCGGGCGCGATTTCGGAATTGCGCAAACTGGTAACTTTGTGCGTTTTTCTACCGCCAGTTCGATGGTGCAGTTGAAAATAGCCATTGAACGGTTGAAGGCAATGCTGGCTTGAAAGCATGGCCGCCTGACTGCATAAAATTGATAGCCTTTCTGGAAATCCCAAATTGAATCAAGACCTGTCAATTCTTCACCTGGTGCTCAATGCGAGTTTGGTGGTGCAACTGGTGATGCTGCTGCTGGTCGTGGTGTCGGTGTCAAGCTGGGCGGCGATCTTTCGCAAGCTGTTTGCACTCAACCGCGTCAAGGCGCTCAACGAGACGTTTGAGCGTGAGTTCTGGTCGGGCACCAGCATGAATGACCTGTTTGCGGCTGCAGCCAGGAACGCCCAGGATTCGGGACCGATGGAGCGAATTTTTGCCAGCGGAATGCGTGAATTTCAAAAACTGCGTGAGCGCCACATTAGCGACGCAGCCACGTTAATGGACGGTGCCCGGCGCGCCATGCGGGCCAGCTTCCAGCGCGAGATGGATGTGGTGGAAACCAATTTGTCATTCCTCGCGTCGGTCGGCTCGGTGTCGCCCTATGTCGGCCTGTTTGGCACGGTCTGGGGCATCATGCACGCGTTCACGGGGCTGGCTTCCCTGCAGCAGGTTACGCTCGCCACGGTCGCCCCCGGCATCGCCGAGGCCCTGGTGGCGACTGCCATTGGCCTGTTTGCCGCCATCCCCGCCGTGGTCGCCTACAACCGCTTTGCGCGCGACATTGACCGCGTTGCCATCAAACTGGAATCTTTCTCGGAAGAGTTCTCAAACATCCTGCAGCGCAATGTGAGTGCGCAATCGGCCGCGGTTCGATAGCGCGTACAGACGCAGGATCACCATGCCATCACTTGTCAGCAGGGGCCGCGGCCGACGCACCATCAGCGAGATCAACATGGTGCCCTTCATCGATGTGATGCTGGTGCTGTTGATCATTTTCATGGTCACGGCGCCGCTGATTTCACCCAGCGTGATTAACCTGCCCAGCGTGGGGAAAGGTTCGAAGCCGCCCGATTTGGTAATCCAGATCATCATTGGCAAGGACGGATTGATGGCTCTTAAATCGCAGGGCAAATCCGCGCCTGTGACGATGAAAGATCTGGTCGGCACCGTCAAGAAAGCCCTGAATGCAAAACCTGATAAAACCGGCGGCAGCACCGACGGGGTCAACTCCGCCGTGGTCAACTCCGCCGTGGTCATCAGCGCCGACAGAAACGTCAAGTATGAGGCCGTGGTCAAGGTGATGGACGCGCTGCAACGTGCGGGCGTTCAGCGCGTCGGGCTGTCGGTGCAACTGGTCAACTAGCGCCTAGCCAGGCCACTCGCACCATGGACATTGCTGCCAGCAGATTCGCAAGGTTTGAATTCACGCCGCCACCCGCACCCGGCTCGCTTCGGGCGCTTGGCCTGGCGGTTATAGCGCACGTGCTGTTGCTTGCAGCGCTGACCTGGGGCGTGCACTGGAAGAGCGACGCCACGCTTGTGACGGCCGAGGCTGAACTCTGGTCGGCCGTGCCGCAGCAGGCTGCACCCAGGCCTGTTGAAGCTTCACCGCCGCCTGCGCCGCCGCCAACCCCTGCGCCTGCGCGCGTCGTCGCGACCGAACGCCCCAGGCAAGTTGCACCCGAGGCACCCGACGCCAACATCGTGCTGGAACGCGACAAGCGGCGACTGGCGCAGGAAAAACAACGACAAGAGAAGCTCGCCGAGGAGAAGCAGCAGCGGGTCCAGAAAGCAGCCCAACTTGAAAAACTGGCAGCAGAGAAACTGGTCACGGAGAAGAAGCGGCTGGACGACAGGCGCGATCTGGACAGGAAGCAGATAGAAGACAAAAAGAAAACCGAGCTCGCAACAAAACGCAAGGAGGCGCTGGAAGCCCAGGAAGATGCGAAACGGCTCGAAGCCCAGCGGCAGGAAAACATCAAGCGCATGGCGGGCCTGGCGGGTGCATCAGACGCATCTGACGCAACCGGCACCGCGCTGAAATCCTCTGGACCGTCTTCAGGCTACGGTGCTCGCATACGCGCGCGCATCAAGCCCAACATCGTCTTCACAGAAGATATTTCTGGCAATCCCACGGCAGAAGTGGAAGTGCGCACATCGCCCGATGGCACCATTACCAGCCGCAAGCTGCTAAAAGCCAGCGGTGTGCCCGCATGGGACGAGGCCGTGCTGAAAGCGGTAGACAAGACCGAAACCTTGCCACGCGACGTCGATGGCCGCGTCCCGCCGTCGCTGGTCATCAGCTTTCGGCCGAAAGACTGACGCGCCTGGCTGGCGCGGCACCAGCAGGGCATGCTTGGCGCCCAGACGCGTTGCAGACCTGTTTTTACGATTTTAGATGGTCAAATCGGCCTCTATCCCTTGTGGGATATACATAACTAGCTATTACTAATATAGTAATACGCCGGGCCAATTTCACTCATACACAATGGCGGATTTCCCTTGATCCGCCTGCGCGCGCCAGCCGGCCAGCGCGGCGTCGCTGGGGAAGAATCTGGCGGCCTCACCCAGTTGCAGTTCAGCCGTGGCAGCACCCAATTCCTCCCCAGCACCACTGCCCTGTGCCCCGCCCGCCAGCTGATCACCTACGCGGCCTTGGCGGCGCACCGCCAGACGCACGGCCAATCCGCGAACAAGCTCGCCCTGCTCGGTCATTTCGCGTCTGGCTGGGAAATCTTTTACCAGCCGCGCTATGTCAGGCGCTTTGCCGTTCACCGCAACACGCAAAAATTTTCCGAAGCGGCAACGCGCCTGGTCCAGATCCCAGATTTGATTGACAGTGAGCTGCATACCGCCTGAAAAGCGATCCGGTTGCAGCTTGCCCATGACGATGATGAGCTCGTCGTCCTTGAGCAAGTTCTTGTGGGCGTTCATCAGCGCTTCGTCGACCCGCGCATCAATCAGGCCGGATTTGTCGTCCAGCTTGAACAGC